>JANQGB010001051.1 GCA_028277545.1 Phycisphaerae bacterium
TTCGAATGGCCGTCGCCTGGACGGTGTTGGTGGGCCTGCACCTGGCCGTCCGCCGGCCACACTGGCTGCCCCGCCTGCTGTCTATCGGTGTGCTGGCGGCGATGCCCTGGCTTTACGATTCCGACCCGCTGCTCTGCTGGGCGGCGAGAGCACACGCGGCTGCCATGGTGGTCATCCTGCTTGCGGCCGGGCGCCTGTGGCCTGGGACGCGTTATCGCACGGTGGGCGTTACGCTGGCCGGCGTTCAACTCGCCTTTCACGGCGGGCGGTGGATCGTGCAGGAGTCACATCCCGAGGCCATGCTGATCGTCAGTGCCGGCTTCGCCCTGCTGATCGGCGGGGCGCTGGTCAGTTGGTACAAGCGAGCCCTGCTGGAGGCTCTGGCCGGCCGAGAGGTGGAGGCGACGGCTACGCCGGAAGAGCCGTGATCTGCGTGCGCCGCGTCCCGGCCCGAGGCAATGCACAGTACGCGTAGCTCCAACGGTGCCGGCGTACTGTGCAATCAGGTGCCCCGTCTCTTGATACTGTCGGAGTGGAGCGTTCGTGGTGGGAGGGTGCCGGGATGCAGCGAGCCGTGACCGGCTGCGTCCGCTTGACATCTCAGGACCAGACAGTGACTACTAGTTGTACCAAATGCGGTTACGTGCTCCGGGGGCTCCGGGCAGCCGATAGCTGTCCGGAGTGCGGCCTCCCTCAACTGCTGTGCGACACGTGTGGAACAAAGGTCGGGCGACGCGACCCTTCAATACGCTGTCCTCACTGCGGTTCAGAAACGTCCCTGACCGAGTGGGAATTGCGGCGCCGTTTAGTGTTACCGTGGCGTTGCGGGGCAAGCGGGGTCTGGTTCGCCAGTGCTACGGCGGGCAGTTGGCGGTCGTCATTTCCACTCTGGGGCACAGCGCTGAGTCTTCTTGCCCTAGTGCTGATGGCGAGCACCGCTCGGCTGGCCTGCAAGTGGCACCGCGTTGCTGTTCTTCCCGGTGGTGGCATCGCGTGGTCGTGGCGTGCCAACATGAGCGCCGCGCACTGGGTCGAGTTGCTGCGTCCAGGAGCAGGCTCCATGTATGGCTATCCAGCGCAGTCTGTTCTCTACCTGCCAGGACGGCCAGTAGGCCTGCAAGTGAGAGTCGGGAATTACCCGTCGCTCCATGAGGGCGCGCGCGTAGAGACATACGAGCAACAGATTTGCGTTCGCAGCATACTCCTGGAAGACCTGGTTCCCGCGTGGATGGCGATAATTGCCTCGCCGATCGTCACTCTTGCAGTAGGCACGCTTGTTCCACCTTTTGGCTTGTGGCTGTTGACCGCGCCTGGCACAAGACTTACGTTCCTTCGCGCCGGCGCGCGGCGACTTCGTTGCGTTGTCTGGATGGGCGTGTGTTGCCAGGGCGCGTGGCTGCTAATTGTGACAGCGTACGATCTGACTACGCCGCTAACGCGTCTTCCGTTTCTTGGGCTCTTGACGTTCGGCGTAGATGTTCTGATTGGCCTATTCGTGTCGCAGGTTCTTGTTCTGCGGGGCGTCTTGTTTGATCAAGCGCAATGGGTATTCTGTGATCGAGGGCGTGTCGTGGCAGTCATGGGCGGTGGCATTGTGGTCACGATTGTTCTGATGGTTGTTGGAAGTGTCGCTATGAAGGCTATTCTAAGCGCTGTGTAAGGTGACGGGCGGGGATCACGATGAAGGATAATGGCGAGCGTGGTCGGGGAAGCAGGAGTCAAGCGGCAGTGGGGGAGCAGACACGAGCGAGCGCCTTTACCCTGATCGAGCTACTGGTCGTAGTCTCGATCATAGCCCTGTTGATCAGCATCCTGCTGCCCTCGATGCAACGGGCGCGCAAGCAGGCTCGGGCGGTGGTGTGCATGACTCAGATGCGGCAGGCTGGCGCGGGCATCGTGATGTACCTCAACACTTACGACACCTTTCCGCCGCACCAGTTCCGCATGCGGGACTTCGAGCCTGACCTGGAGGAGGACATCCGCCTGCGCTGGTTCGACCTGCTGGCTCTGATCCTCTCGGGCCACCAACTGGCGCGGCCGCACCATATGCCGGCCGACGAGTGGGAGCAGTTCAAGCGCGGCAACTCCTGCTTCGCCTTCACCAACTGCCCCGCCACGCCCACCTGGGACGTAGGCCGCAACAACTCGGTGGGCTACAACTACAAGTACCTGGGCAGCTTCCGCGACAACACCGACGATGCCAACCCCCACGCCCCGCGGGAGCGTTTTCCGGTCAAAGGCCTGCGCAACCCCGGGGCCACCGTCGCCTTCGCCGATAGCGACGGCACCGGCTGGACCATGCCCTGGGGCCCGGAGAAACCCGCCGGCGACCACAACCCGCTTCG
>JANQGB010001232.1 GCA_028277545.1 Phycisphaerae bacterium
CGGTCCGCTGAGTGAGTCCCTGCTGGGTCTCGGTCTGGCGCTGGGGCGTCTCAAGACGGGCACCCCGCCCCGCGTACACCGCGATACGATCGACTACCAGGAGCTTGACGCCCAGCCCGGCGACACCGAGCCGCGCGGTTTCTCCTTCCTCACCGATCGACTCGACCGGCCCCAGATTCAGTGCTGGATAACCTACACCAACGAGGATACTCACCGTCTCATTCGAGATAATCTGCACCGCGCCCCTATGTACAGCGGGCAGATACACTCTACCGGGCCGCGGTACTGCCCCAGCGTAGAGGACAAGGTCGTCAGGTTCGCGGACAAGCCACGTCACCAGCTCTTCCTGGAGCCGGAGGGATACGACGACGAGCGGGTCTACTGCAACGGGATAAGCACCTCGCTGCCCGCCGAGGTGCAGGAAGACCTGGTCCATTCCGTCGCCGGGCTGAGCAGGGCCAGGATTCTCCAACACGGCTACGCAGTGGAGTACGACTACCTTCCCACCCACCAGATTCAGGTGTCGCTGGAGACCAAGCGGATGGCCGGCCTGTTCGTGGCCGGCCAGATCACGGGGACCAGCGGGTACGAGGAGGCCGCCGGACAGGGCCTGATCGCGGGCGTAAACGCGGTGCGCAAGCTTGGCCACCAGCCCCCCGTCGTCCTGGGCCGCGACCAGGCCTACATCGGCGTCATGATCGACGATCTGGTCACCAGGCCGCCCAATGAACCCTACCGCATGTTCACCTCGCGGGCCGAGTATCGCCTCAGCCTGCGGTCGGACAACGCCGACCTGCGTTTGACGCAGATCGGGCGTGACATCGGGCTGGTTGCAGATGAGCGATGGCGGAGGTTCGAGACCAAGCGGTCTCAGATGGACCGCATCCGGGAGTCACTAGGGGGCTTGCGCAGAAACGGCAAGCCACTGGACCGCTGGTTGCGGACACCGGAAAGCACTCCTGCCGATCTGGCGGACGCTCTTGCCACCTGTACGTCGGAGGTCTTCGACCACGAGGCCATCGAGCAGGTCCACATCGAGAACCGGTACGACGGGTATCTCGCCCGCCAACAGCGGCAGATCGAGCGCTTCCGCCGCCTGGAGTCGACGCCCATACCCGAGAACCTGCACTACCAGGGCATGGCCGAGCTACGGATCGAAGCCCGCGAGCATCTGACGCGCGTTGGTCCGAGAACACTTGGCCAAGCGTCCCGGATTCCCGGAATTAACCCGGCCGATCTAACCGTCCTGTGCGTTCACCTGGCCGCCCATTGATGCCGAGTCACCTCGCCCTCCCGGTTATCCCGGTCCGCTTACTATTCCCAGCCGTTCCAGGTTTTGAACTTGACGCCCCAATCTGACGACTATAACATGTAGGGAATCTAGGAGGACTAGGTAACCATTGCCACGGAGCCGGCTGAGCCATGACCACAAAGACGAATTCGCACGGAAAGATCGGCGTGAAAAGCGTCTACACAACAGGTGAAGTTTCGCGAATCTGCAAGGTGAGTCAGCAGACGGTTATCCGGTGCTTCGACAGCGGCAAGCTCAAAGGCTTCCGCGTGCCGGGTTCGCGGTTTCGGCGCATCCCTCGCGAAAGCCTGCTCAACTTCATGAAAGAGCATGCCATTCCGCTGGATCAGCTCGAGACGGGCAAGAAGCGGGTACTGGTCGTGGATGACGACGAGGCCATTGTGGACATGTTCATCGATCTGCTCGGTCGTGACGGGCGGTTCGAGGTGAAGACTGCCCGCACGGGTTACGACGCCGGCGTGTTGACCGAGTCCTTCCGGCCGGACGTGATGCTGCTGGACTTCAAACTGCCCGACGTCAACGGCAACGTGGTCTGTCGCACCGTTCGGGCGGATTCCAAGTTCGAGCACATGAAGATCATCATCATCAGCGGCGTGGCGGATCCCGACGAGGTCGAGGAGCTGATGTCGGTTGGAGCGGATGAATTCATCAAGAAGCCGTTCAAGATCGACAGCGTGATCTCCCGAGTGGCCGAGATGGTCAACGTGTAATCGCCCGGCGCAGGCCCTCATGCCAACCACGCGAGATGCTGACCAGGTAGCAGCAGTGCGCGACGCTGATCGCGTGGAACTCATCCTTTCGCAGATAGAGCAGCTGCCTACTCTGCCTGCGGTCGCGGCCCGCGTTCTGCAGACAACGTCTTCACCCGACAGCAGTGCCTCTGACGTCGTGGCTCTTATCGAAGCCGACCAGGCACTGACGGCCAAGATTCTCTCTCTCATCGGACGGTCCGACTTGGGAGTGGGCCGGGAGGTGAGCACAGTGGCGCGTGCCGTGGTCCTGCTGGGCTTCGCGGCGGTGCGTAACGCCGTGCTGTCCATCCAGATCTACGAGACCTTCGGTGAGCTCGAGCCTGGCGAAGACGCCGCGCTGGATCGCAGTGAATTCTGGAAGCACAGTCTGGCGGTGGCGTGCAGCGCTCAGTTGATCGCCCAACGGACCAAGCTGGCGGAAGCGCCGCCTGACGAGGCCTTTGTTTGTGGCCTGCTGCACGACCTGGGCAAGATGGCCCTGGACGCCTGCCTGCCGAAGAGCTACGCCAGGATCGTTCGCGAGACCGACGCCCGCCGCTGCTGCATCTGCGACGTGGAAAAAGCCGTGCTAGGCCTGGACCACACCGTGGCCGGCAGGCGGCTTGCCGGGCATTGGAAACTGCCCCAGAACCTGGTGGAGTGCATCTGGCTTCATCACCACCCGCCGGCCAGCCTGCCGGCTTCACTGCAGGCGGCCAAGCTCGTCGAAATCGTTCATCTGGCCGATCACCTCGTTCGACGCCAGCGTATTGGATACTCCGGATACAACCGCGTGGCCGACATCCCGACCCTGGCCGCGCAGTTAGGCCTGGCGGACGAAGACGTTGACGCCGTAGTCGCAGACTTGGGACCTCTGGTCGAGCAGAATTGCCACCTGGTCGGTTTCACCGAGTTGACCACCTCGGACCTGTACACCAAGGCACTGGGCGAGGCCAACCGCGAACTCAGCAGGGTCAATGCCGACCTGGCCCGCACCAACCGGCGCCTGGAGATGCGCTCACGGTGCTTCGACGCGCTGCGCAGCTTCGCCGCCGACCTGGTCGCTGAAAGCCGCGTAGTGGACGCCTGCCGGGCAGCAGCGAGGTGCCTGCGTCAGGCCCTGGACACCGATTGCTTCGTGGCCTGCTTCGCGGTCAACGAGACGCAGACCATGTACCACGTGGGTACAACACTCGAGCACGGCGAGGTGACTGCCGTGGTCATTCCCGCGGCCCCCGTGGCGTTGCCGTCCGCGCCAACCGCCGGCCGCCTGGCGGAGGCCCACGCCTGGGTGGAGCCGGTCCGCGAGCGGTTCTCCGACGCACTGGGCGACGAGCCGGCCTGGATGTTGCCGATTAGCCATTCGAATCGCCTGGTGGGCGGAGTGCTGGTTGCCATGGCGGCGGATCAGGCGGCCAGATTCGAGCCCTTCGCCGATGAGTTGGAAGCACTGGCCACCGCGTTCGGCCTGGCCATCGCCACGGCTACGGCCCACGCCAATGCTGAAACCGTCATCGAGGAACTGGCGGACGTGAATCGGCGCCTGCATGCCGCTCAGGAGGAGATTCTCCGCAGCAAGTCGCTGGCCATGATCTCCGAGATGGCCGCAGGCGCCGCCCATGAGCTGAACAACCCTCTGGCGGTCATCTCCGGCAGAGCCCAGATGCTGGCCCACGACCTCGAGGGTGAGCCACAGCATAAGTCCCTGACCACCATCCACGAGCAGGCTCAGCGAGCCAGCCAGATCGTCAGCGAGTTGATCGCCTTTGCCAAGCCCGCTCCGCCCATAGCGGAGACCATCAGCCTGCAGCCCTGGCTGCTGCTGCTGCGCGAGCAGTGGGTGGCTGACTCCTCGCTGAGCAGCGAGGCGTTCGAAATCCGGCTGAGCGATCCCTCCGTCACGGTGAGAGCCGATTCCGATCAACTGACCGACATTTTTTCGGCCCTAATCGCCAACGCTGTCGAGGCCACAACGCCCGAAAACGCGCGTTTGATCGTTAACTCGGCCTCCCGAGCGTCCGATGACACTGTCGTTGTCACGGTGGAGGACAACGGAGCGGGCATGAGCTCAGCCGTTCTGGAGCATGCCCTGGACCCGTTTTTCTCGCACCGTACGGCGGGGCGCGGACGCGGGCTGGGTCTTTCTCGGGCTTACAGCCTGGCGCTGGCCAACGGCGGTCGACTGTGGCTGGAATCCACCTTGGGAACCGGTACCACCGTCTTCGTCGAATTGCCCGCCGGTCGTAGAGAGTAGCGACCGCCGGCGCACGGCCTCCCTCCCCCGGAAATGCCTGAGACACACGGACGTCCGGACCTCGAACGGAGATGCGACCTGGTCCGTCGGGCGGTAACGCCACCGCAAACCGCGGTGAAGTCTGCTGAGCGGCTGTTTCGCCCGACGACCTCGCTTGTGCTTATGGACATGCTCGCCCCGTCATCGCTGCAGTCGTGTAAGATCCTGCTGGTCGAACCGGATCCGCGCCTGCTCGAAATGCTCGTCGAGTCCTTCGTCCAGCGGTTCGACGCACACCTGACCTGCGTTGGCAGTGCTGAGGATGCCCTGGACGTCGAGGTGGTCGAGCCGCACCACATCGTGGTAAGTGAACTCGACTTGCCCGTCATGGACGGCCTGACCATGACGCAACATCTCATGGACCTGGCCGACCGCCCGGTGATACTGCTGGCGGAAGAGCCCGGCGCGTCGCAGGCCATCGAAGCCATGCGTCTGGGGGCGGTGAACCTCTTTCCCAAGCCGTTCGCCGTAAGCGATCTGCTCGACTCGATGCAGCAATCGTTGCACAAGGCCCAGGCTACGCACCAGATGCGCGCCAAGCACATCCGGTTGCGCCAACTCGTTCGGCGGGTGATCCGCGAACGCCGCGACCTCAACAAGCGAATCGACCTGATCTGCCGCGACCTGGTCGGTGCCCACCGTCGCCTGGTCCAGCGGGTGCTGGCCGACGAGCAGGATTTCCAGCCCGAGCAGTTTAAGAGCCTGTGAGGCGCCGCTCCTGCTGATCACCACGGCCTCTGTTACCGGTATACACTTGTCCGCCGCACCAGAGCGCCGGACGGCCGTTACGTCGCCGCTGCACCATGCTCGATCACGCAGACCGTACCCGGTGTCGCAGGCGCCGGCACGCAGGGGAAGCGGCGACAGACCTCACTGAGCACACAGGCGAGTGTCCCGACCCACCGCAAACCATTGCGAACAAGCAGGCTGTTGACTCCGCGCTCGCGGCCGGAATCACCCCGGCGTATAATCGCGCCAGGCCGATAGCAGGAGCTGGAACACGATGAGCCTTCCACCGGTGAGAGTGGTGCGCATGCCAGAGCGGTTCATCTCCGATGACACCCGCGTGATCACGCGGCCGTTCATCCCTGGTGATTGCGAGCGGGTGCGGCGGGTGATCGACCGCGTGCAGAGTGTTCCCGAGCCGGAGGTTCGCCGGCTGCTGGAAGGGGTGCTGGTCGATTTTGCAGCGCGGCACAAGGACGTGGGGGCGGTGTTCGAAGAGAATTACCGTCATGCCATAGAGGGGCACCCGGTAAGCGGCGAGCTGTCAGCCGAGCGGCGCATGCTGATCGGCTCGTACTTCACGATGGAATACTCGATCGAGTCCGCGGCCCTGTTCAACCCGTCGATTGTCACCCACCCCGACCAGTCGGGGCTGCCGGACGGCGCGGTGCGGTTCATCATGAGCCTGCGGGCCACGGGAGAAGGGCACGTCTCGTCGATCGTCTTTCGTACGGGGCTTATCGACGCCGACGGCGACATAATCTTCGATCCGGTCAGCCGCTACGTCGAGCGGGCCCGCAAGGTCAAGAACCGCGTCCACCTCAAGGAACGGTTCTTCCTCAAGATCATCGAGATGGGTGCCTATTGCGACAGCGCCCAGCTCGTGCTGGACCGGCTGGCCGACGAGTTCACCTTCACGGATCTGACCGAGGCCATCGACCAGGGCACCGGTCGGGACGGTGACGGGCTGGAGTTCGCCGAGGCGGCCGACAACCTGCGCTGGCTGGCCCGCTCGAACTATCACCTGACCTTCCCGCCGGATTGCACGCCCAGCGAGGTGGTCATCTTCCCCACGTCGGAGAACGAGAGCCGGGGCATCGAGGACGCCCGCTTCGTCCGCTTTGTCGACGACGACGGCAAGGTGACCTACTACGGCACTTATACGGCCTACAACGGCCTGCGCATTCTGCCGCAGCTATTGGAGACGGAGGACTTCCACAAGTTCCGCATCACCACGCTGAACGGCAAGTACGTGCAGAACAAGGGGCTGGCCCTGTTCCCGCGGAAGCTCGACGGCTGGTACGTCATGCTGGGGCGGATCGACGGCGAGAATCTGTACCTGATGCGCTCGACCAACATCCGTTTCTGGAACGAGGCCGACATGCTGCAGCGGCCGGAAGTGCCGTGGGAGTTCGTGCAGATCGGCAACTGCGGCTCGCCGCTGGAGACCGAGCGGGGCTGGCTGGTGCTGACCCACGGGGTGGGGCCGATGCGGCGTTATTGCATCGGGGCGACGCTGCTGGATCTGGAGGAACCCACCCGCGTGATCGGCCAACTGCGCGAGCCGCTGCTGATGCCTAACGAGGAGGAACGCGAGGGCTACGTCCCCAACGTCGTCTACTCCTGCGGAGCCCTGATCCATAACCAGGAGCTCATCCTGCCCTACGCCATGTCTGATTCGGCCACCACCTTCGCCCGGGTGGCGCTGCCTGAGTTGCTGGACAACCTGTTGAGCCAGAGTGATCGGTGAGTAGGCAGCCCTTGCCGTCAGGTGGCTGGCGCATGGCCTTGTGTTGCTAGTGCACGGTGCCCGGTACCAGCGCGGCCTTCGGTCCGCGCGGCTAACTGCCAGTCGGGGGGGGCCGTCTAGTCTGGCTCCGCCGGGAAAATCGTCTTCACCTCGATGGCACGGGTGCGAAAAACGGTCTTGGTGGGCTTCTCCGCCGTAACGAACTCGTCTGCTTCAGCTTCGCAGGCAGCGGCAACGTGAAGGGCATCGAAGGCCTGGAGTCCGGCCGACTCCGCCTCCTTCTGAGCTACTTCAACAAGCTCTTTCGAGGCCGGTACTGTGTGACGGACCGCCTCGAAGAACTCGTCGTAGAACTGAGCCTCAGCTTCCTGCTTGTGATAGCGGGCCTTGGGGAGAACTTCCAGGCGAATGAAGTCGCTCGTTATGAGCACGCGGTCGGGGTCGTCGAGAACCGCGAAGGCTCTCGCGGCGATATCCTCTTTGCCCCTCGCTGCCGCAATCAGGACATTTGAGTCTATGAATGTGCGTACGTTAGTCAAACCAAGCGCCTCAGCAGTCTCGCTCGCCTCGACGAGCTCGTACTTCCTGCTCGATACCGGCCCAGTCGAGTAGCGGTACGCCGCTTGCCACAATTCGGCGCCGGGATTCCAAGAGGCGCTTTCCGAGAGCCGTTCGCGGTATTCGCGGCTTCCAACTGCCTGCGTAGAGGGCGCCGGGAACTATTGCCACGGAAGCGGAGGCTGGGGCGAACGCGGCAGAGTCGCCCGCGCGAGTGATGAGCCCTTCTTCGATCTCTACCGTGAGAACATACAAGGAAGTGACGCGAGTGTTCGGCTGAATCTCGGGCACGCGAGACCACCAGAGAAACTGCGGGTAACCAGCAAGGCGAACAGCCGACAGCCGCGCTTCATCGCGCGGAGCCGGCTCTACCGAACGACCTCCGTTCGCGGGAAGAGGACGACAGTCACCCATGGTCGTTGTGGTCTCCACTGACCACGAAGATACCTTCATAGCGAAACGGGTTGCTGTAGCGGTCATTTCGTGCGTTTCCAGACGCTCTTGTGCATTCCGTCAGCGGTGAGTTCCGTGAAAGCCCTCACGATCCACTCGTGAGCAAGGTCAAACCATTCCCACATATCGCTCTTCGTTCGCTGCTTGCCGATGCCCCGAGCCGTAAGTTCGAAGAGTAGTATCGGCGTATCGTCGTCACGGCGCAGTCCCGAGCGGATGGTGGCGTATAGCCGACCCGCCTGCTCGGGCAAGGCGAAGACGGTTTTCCAACTGACACTCTCGGGGACGCCAAGGAAACGGTCCCGTCTGCTTCGCCAACTGAAGTCAGGGAAAACGCTACCCACCTCCGTGATGGAAGCGAATCCCTCTCCGCACGGGATGTGGTTAACGTAGGTCATTTCGTACTGTTCTGGCACCACGGTCCCAAGCTCGCTATCGCGGAGAAAGGCTTCAAAGACATCCAAGCGGTCGCGGAACATTTGTATTACGCTGGCGTAGCGAGGATACGCGTCATCCGGGCGGACTCTCTTCCAGTTATGAAGGAGGCGGTCTCTCTGGATCTGGATAATGCCGTTCTCGCTTTCGTGAACGAACCATGTCCGAGGCAGCGGCGGTCGATCAGTGAACTCGTACACTTCGGAAAGAGCCACGTCCTCGTCGTACCGCTCGGTAACAGGAGCAAGGGGCGGGACTTCCCTGCAAGTGGGGTACTCCTGTTTGAATCTCTCCCACAAGACGCCCAGGTGCGGTGCAAGCAATGACTCGATGGGGCGAAACAGGACACCGCACACCACCTCTATCACGGGTGGCTTATCAAAAGCGGGCATGTCGTCGTTCATCTCCACGTGACAGCATCTCCCGTCTGCGGCGTGTAGCGATCGTCTCGCTCGACCCCTGATAGTCTCGTCATACCGCGAGGCATTCGTCTTCGTCAAGGGCGATTGGTGAGCTTAATCTCGCGGGGCCGCTCCGGCCGGGGCCGACCCAGGTCAATGATTCCAGCCACGATGTCCGGCATGGGCTTGGTGAACCGGCTCAGAGATCGATGCGGCCCATCTTGCGGTTTTCGACTGTTACCCGGCCTGTGCCGATATCCAGACGCATGGTCCGGCTTATCGAGCCGCCGATGTGCTCGGCGTCGATCAGGACGTTGTTGCGCCAGAAGATCCGCCTGAGCAGCACGTAGTTCCGGGCGCCGATGTCGAACTCCTCGCTGGTGTCGAAGAGGGCGGCTCCGCCGGCCACCTTGACCAGCATGCGCTTCTTGATCGCCCCCAGCCGGTAGGCCGCCTTGAACAGCCTGGGCAGCCCGGTGTCGGCGAACATGGCCGGATTGTTCCTGGCCTTCTCCGGCGAGATAGAGGACTCGCCCAGCATGTAGTGGATCATGCCGCCGACGCGCACTTTCGGATCCCATATGGCCACGCCTATGCAACTGCCCAGGGAATAGGTAACCAGTTGCACCGTCGGATCCCTGGAAACCTGCAGATCGGCTATGTCTACGGTCAGCATGCCCATAAGCGACAGTCAGGTTCCAGATGCCAAGCGCTGGAATAGTCTGCCGGCAAACGGGCCAGACCGCGGGCAGACGGTGGGCGAGCTTCGCCGCCCGAAGGTCATATCGGCAGCATTCGCTCGTGAGTACCGCAACGCCTGCCGGCAGAACCTGGTGCCGCCCCGCGCCGTCCGGTAACACCGCCGCCCGCTTTGCCGCGAGTGTGCCGGACGGCTAAGATTGCCGCGGCACCGTCGCAGCGTGACGACGCGCGGATGCCGAGAGAGTGGGCATGGCCAAGTTACTACTGATCGCGGCCGGTGGCGCCGCCGGTGCGGTGCTGCGTTACCTCGGCGCCGGCTGGGGGCAGAGTCTGACGACCGGCCCTTTCCCGCTGGGCACGCTGCTGGTCAATATCCTCGGTTGTCTGCTGATCGGCTTTCTGGGGGCCGCCTTCGCCGGACCGATATTGGTCCGCGAAGAGTACAGACTTGCCCTGCTGGTCGGCTTCCTCGGCGGGTTCACCACCTTCTCAACCTTCGGCTGGGAGACGTTCCTGCTGCTCAACGACGGCCAGAAGTGGCGGGCGCTGCTGAACCTGCTGGCCAGTAACGTGCTCGGCGTGGCGGCGGTGTGGATCGGGTATCGAATGGCCCAGCGCTGGTACGGAGTCTAGCTCATGAAGATCCCGCGGGATGGCTACCTGCTGCGGATATTCCTCGGAGAGCACGACCGCTGGAAGGGCGGCCCGCTGTACGAGGCCATCGTCATGAAGGCCCGCGAGCTGCACCTGGCCGGGGCAACCGTACTGCGCGGACCGATGGGATTCGGGGCCAAGAGCCGCCTGCACACCACCAAGGTGCTGCGACTCTCCGAGGATCTGCCCATCGTCATCGAAATAGTGGACAGCAAGGAGAAGATCGATCTGCTTATGCCGCACATAGACGAGATGGTACAGGACGGACTGGTCACCCTGGAGCGCGTGGAGGTTATTCAATATCGAGCGAGCGATCCTGGTTAGGGTACTGAGGTAGTGGACGGTGTTCGCAACGAGGCGGCCACTCGGTGACGTGGTCGGTCACCAGACAGTCTGGACCAGACGGATGGATGCTCGCGCCACCTGCTGATCGGTCAGCAGCGGCTTCGGCGACGGGCTGCTCCGCGGAGAAAACCACATGGCCAGGTCCGTGGCACTGCGGGCGGCACTGGTGGCGATCGGCGCGAATCTGTTTCTGCTCGCGCTCAAGGCCAGCGCTACGGGTCTGTCCGACAGTCTGACCATACTCTCCGAGACGCTCAACTCGCTGGCGGACGTCATATCGGCCGTCGTGATCCTGCTCTGCGTGCGCTGGGCCTGGATGCAGCCGGACGAGAACCACCCCTTCGGCCACCGCCGGGCGGAACCGGTGGCAGGCCTGGTGGTGGCCATCCTGACCGGCATTCTCGGGTTCGAGGTGTGCAAGACGGCCGTCAGCGACTTGTGGCACGGAGAGCTGCCCGAGCGCATTGGTCCCTTCCCGATCGGCGCCCTGTGCATCACCGCCGGGCTTAAGGCCTGGCTGACCATGTTCTTTCGCCGCCGCGGTCAGGAGTTGGACAGCCCCGCCCTGCGGGCGACCGCCATTGACTGCCGCAACGACGTCCTGGTTGCCACGCAGGCCCTGATCGCGGTTGTGCTGGCCGAGCTGCGCTTGCCCATGCTCGACATCATCTCCGCCGTCCTGGTGGGCGGGTACATTCTCTATACGGCACACCGCATCGGGATGGAGAACCTCGACTACCTGATGGGCAAGTCCCCCGACGCCGAGTTGCTGGGGCGCATCCGGTCCGCCGCCCAGAGCGTGGACGGCGTCCACGAGGTCGGCGATGTCACCGGCCACTACGTGGGGACCTTCGTACACGTAGAGCTGACCGCCCGCGTAGACGGGGCGCTCTCGACGGCCGAGTCACACGACGTATGCGAGGCCACCCGCGAGGCCGTCGAGTCCATCGGTGCGGTCGACCGGGCCTTCGTGCATATCTCGCCGGTGCGCGAGGCATTAGGGGCGAACAGGTAGTTCGTCCTGGCTCCGCCCTACGCGGTTGACGGCTACG
>JANQGB010000134.1 GCA_028277545.1 Phycisphaerae bacterium
CGGCGCCAGCGCTGGCGAAACGCTGTTGGCTCTACTCACACGCCGGCCGGCGACGCTCGACCACTGGCGTTCCGACCAGATACTGTAGTTAAACAGTACCATTTCGGGACCGACCGGGAACGGAGTCGAAGACTGGACAATCGTGTGAAACACGCCATTCATCAGCTTGCCAACGAACTGCGGGAAGTCAACCAGATGCCAGAGCCCGCCGTCGCCGCGCAGTCGCTTTAGCCATGAAGGGAGCCGCGGGCCGCCGCCGGGCCATCACTCCTGCCAGCAGACGGTGTCGTCTGCGCGGTCGAGATCGTGAATGACCACCGGTTTTCCTTGTCGCTCTGTCGAGCCCGCGTCGCAGGTTTCGCTCGGCGCTGCGTGAGCCCCTGCTCCATCGGCGGGCGCGCTACGCTTTGCCACGACCGGCAGCTCGACATGGCCTTATGCCTTGACAGGCGGTCAGCCGATATACAGTACTGAGCGAAGGGGCCGACCTCGGCGGAGCCGAGCAACAATCTGGACTGCATAAATCCAGGCTAACCTCACACGAAGGCAGACGCCGGTGGAACCGATGCGCTCGGGCCAATTCGAATCGCTTCTGCTACAGATCATTGATCCTGATGGCCGCCCCAAGCGTTGCGTCCCGTTGCGCCCCGGGTTGACTCTGCTGGGTAGCCGTACGGGGTGTAAGGTCCGCCTGGCATCCAGGCGAGTTTCGCCTGTCCACTGCGCGATCGTCCACCGGCCCGGCCAGACCGTTGTGCGGGATCTGGCCAGCAGAACGGGCCTCAGCGTTAATGACTGGGACGCAGAGGTCGGCGCCCTGGGAATAGGCGATTCCCTGGGAATTCGACAGTGGCGGTTTCTGGTTACCGGACCCGGTTCGCAGTCGCCGCCAGCGCCCAGTGCCGAGGACGCGAGCGATCGGACCGGGCCACGCAGTGCCATCCAACTGCTCGCCGCCACTGAGAGAATTGAACTCAGAGACTCAACCGGTCGGACTCTGCTCCAGTCGCAGTGTCCGGTCGTGCTGGTGGGGCGGCATGAGCGTTGTGACTGTACGTTGAGCGACGGGCAGGCGTCGCGTGTTCACGCCGTGCTGTTCCACACCGGCTCCGGATGGGCTGTCGCGGACCTGTTCAGCGCCAATGGTACGCGACTCGATGGGCAGACTATCGAGCCGCGGGGCGCGGGCCCCGAGGGGACGCCCTTGCATGATGGAGATGTTCTTGGCATCGGCGAGTCGCATCTGACCGTACGACTGGGCGCAGAGCAGTCTGCCGAAGGTTCCGCCGCCGGCACCCAAGTCGATGAGCCGGCCGTGTGGGCCGACGAACTCGATCAGCGCGCCGTAGAACTGGCCGGGCTGGGCGAGTCCCTCCAGGCCAGGCAGCACGAGATCGAAGCGCAGGAACAAGCCCTGCGCGAGCGCGCCATCAGCCTCGAACAGGAGAAGAGACGCACCTCGGGGATCCTGGCCAAGGTTGAGGCTACCACGGCCGTTCTGCAGCAACGGTCGGTCGAACTCGACGGCTTACGACGCGACTGCGAAGACGTTCAGGAGACCCTGGAGGCTCGGGCAGCAACGCTGGCTGCGATGGAGCGGGATCTGGCGCGACGCGCCGCGGACATCGAACGCCACGAGTCCACCGCCGAAGAGCAACGGGCTGAACTCGCCCGACTGACTGTCGAAGCCCGGGCAGCCCAAGCACACGGGGACGCTGTACGCGAGAAGGAAGTAAGGCTGGCTGGTGTCGCCGAAGACCTTCACGCGGAGCGGACCGCCCTGGACGACGCCGCAAGTGACGTCGCCAAGCGCGAACGGCAACTATCAAGCGCAACTTCGGCTCTCGTGGATCGCGCCTCTAGCGTAGCGCAGGCCGACAAGCAGCTTGAGCTACTGGTCCAGCGTGAGCGGGCGCTGCACGACCGCGATATTGCCGTCGCAGCCGACCGCAAGAAACTCGACGCCGCGGCCGGCGCCATGGCCGAACGAGAGGCGGAGCTACGGGTGGAACTTCAGAAGCTCGGCGAGCGCGAAAAACGCGTGGCCGACACCGAGAAGGCCTTGGCGGACCGGCAACGCAGCCTGGAACAGGCCATCGAATCCCTGCGGGTGGAACGGACGAATCTGGCCGAACGGCAGAAGCAGTGCGGGCTTGATCGACAGCAGATCGACGCGCGCATCCGCCGCGTGGAACAGGGTGAAGCGGCCGTTCGAGAACAGATGCAAGGTCTTCGTAAGCGGCAGACGACGCTGGCCGCCGAGACGCGGGAGCAGAACGAACAAAGCGAACGGCAAGCGACTCGCCGGCAGAGACTGAAGTCAGTGGCCGGCGCGGTCCGGAAACGACACGTGGCAGCCGCGGCTCGTGAGTCACTGCTTGATCGCCGTGAGCAAGGCCTTCAGAGTCGCGAGAGCAAGCTCGAACAGATCGCCCAAGCCACTACTGCCAGACTCGATCAACTCGTGAAGATGCAGCGGGACCTCGAGCGCCGGGCGCAGAATCTCGAGGAGAAAGAGGCCA
>JANQGB010001342.1 GCA_028277545.1 Phycisphaerae bacterium
GCGGATCGTCCAGGTCGTTCACGGCAATCCACGCCCCCGTGCTCAGCGCGCGGAAAGCCAGTTTGGGCTCGAGCCCGCTGAACGCAAAATCTACTCCGCCGAGCTGACCGGCGTAATAGCCCGCGTCGCCAGCGGCATCAGGAATGCTTACCGCGTCGAAAACCGTCCCGAACCCGGCCACATCATCAAGAACGCCATCCCCGTCAGCATCAAGATCGGTGCCCAGTCCGCCACCGTCGCCCGAGGAGAAGACCAGCGTGAAGGACGGGTTCTCCAGGTCATCCACCGTCTCTACAGCCCGTCCGGCAACATCGTAGGTCCCGGAAACGGCAGTCAGCCAATCGAGGTGCCCAGGGAAGTGTCACTGTCAATTGAGAGCAGGAAACCGGATTGCGCCGCGAGCGGTGTGCCGGTCAACTCAATATCCTGCGTGGCCGGGTCAGACCCCGACGGGTTCGCCTGAAACTCGTTGAGCAGGTTGGCCCCGGAATTGACGGCTCCGAACAGGAGCAGTACTGCGGCAACCAGCGATAGCAGGACATACAGTCTTCTTATCGGAATTCTCCTCCTTAAGATGCTGGCATTGCTGCCGCTGTGTGGCGGCACTGAAGCGTCACCACGCGCTTAGTGTCCATTAATCTCGATCGTCGCCCGGCTAGGCGTCAGGCAGCGCCAACGTTGATAACGCCTGGCGCTGTAAACACTTAGCGGGCAGACTCCACCCTGTACTACGTGAGGATCTCACCCCGACCACGGGAACTGTCGAATGCTGTGGCAAGAAGACAAGACGGCCTGTAGCCCAGGTCCGCGACAGAGACCGACACGCCGCCGCGGCCTCGGTGGCCTCTGTGGCTGAACATCACGCCACCAGACGGGGCCTGACTTCCCCCGGGTTGGCCACCGAGGGCACCGAGAAGTCGCTCTGATGCCGGCCGTTACCTGCAGCGGGAGTTCGGCGACCGAGATTCATCACGTCCAGGCCAAGCGTAGAATCGCCTCCAAGCTCCCACCACCCTGCGACATCCGCAGGTTAAGTATCGGTTTATCTGGGTACCATAAACAGATGGCTGTCCCTAGTTATCGCTAGTTATCCTCTAGTTAGCATAGTTATCGAAACAAGGCCTTAAGTGCAACAGCGCACCTTGCAGGACTTACTTGTCATGGATAGGGTGTGCGGGGTAGGCTGATCGACGGAGTTGGGGGCCTAGTATTGCGGGGTAGTAGGATTCGGCCGGCTGTGATAGCATTTGTCATATCGGTGACTTGGTTCCAGGTGCCATGATACTTTGCGAGCGACAAGGGACGCACACAGCCCCCGCGTTAGAGAGGCAGCGCAGCTCGCTCCCCGATCGCACGAGTTGTACCCGCGGAGTGAATCCCCAATCTTCGCCAGAAGCGAACCATGGTGCACCCGCGGGCGCTATGCCTAGCGAGGGGCTCCAGCCGACCGTTCGGTCGATGCAATTCCAGTCCGACTGCCGGACGCGGTTCGCGGGATGGGTGACTGCGAAGGGTATGGAGTTGTAAGGAGACCACGGAATGTCGAACTACCGACCTGTCATGCTTGCATTGGCGGCAGCGCTGATCCTGGCATTGTGCGGCTGTCGAGTGGGACCCTCGATCGTCTACGTCGACAAGAAGGACGTCTGGAAGATGGACAGCGGCGGCGGGCAGAAATCGATGGTGGTCGCAAACGGAACCCGGCCCCGCTGGATCCCAGGCACCAAGGACACCATTGCGTTTGTCCGCCATCAAGCTGGCGGCAAGGCGATCTACCTGGTCGACCACGACGGCAAGAACGAGCGTCAGCTCACCGGCAACGACGCCGGTGAGAACTTCTCCTGGTCTCCTGATCGAAACTGGATCGTCTATGAGAGCGACAAGGACGGCAACCCCAATATCTACAAGATCCGGTCCGACGGCACCGGCGAGACCCGCTTGACAGACAATAGTGCCGACGACATTTTTCCGCGCTGGTCGCCTGGCGGCACACAGATCGCGTTCATGTCCGATCGCCGCAACGGCGACTGGGACATCTTCCTGATGGACCCGGACGGAAAGAACCAGACCAACCTCACGGGCGGCTACCTCGGGGGCAACGGGGCCGACAAGTTCCCGGCCTGGTCGCTCGGCGGTGATTACCTTGCGTTCCAGGGGTACCGCGCTTACCACCCCGATATCTTCTTCGTCGAACTGGCCACGAAGAAGTTTACGCGCACGACGACCGACACTCTCGAGCAGATGGCGGCCGGCTGGGATTTCAATACACCCCCAAACTACGTGCTGTTCTTCCACAGACCGAAGCCACCGACAAGTCACTCCCTATCGCTGCGAAGGTACACGCTCGCAACCGGCAAGATCGAAGAGTTGGCCAAGTTTCCCAGCCCCTGCACACTTACGAACTGGGAGATTTCCGTCACCGCGGCTAACGTGTACTGTGGTGTAATCAACCCCATCTCGGCGCCCACGCCGGTCCCGGAGATTTATGCCATCCAGTACCACCTTACCGGCAGCGCCCAGCCGGGCCCGCGCTTACTCGGTCCGGGGAGGCTGCCTCACTATTGATCACGGTGGCGCAGCCGGGAGAGGCTCTGCAAGTCTCTTCCTTGAGTTCATCTAGAGCGACCGCGCGAGGATGCGCCTGACGAGTCGTCGATGACGAGGTGGTGTTGGGGACTGGTTCATGGAGGCGGCTGTTTGATACGCGCCGGCCGTGTCACCTGAGGGATTGCGCCGGCTGATTGCAGAAGATGCGTACTGATGTCCACACCTCATCATGGGGCGGAGGATGGGGCACACGCTGCACCCGCGGTGGGCAGTCTCTGGCCAACATCGGATCGGTGTCGGTTGCGGAAGCGCGGAAGTGCCGGTGCGCGGATCTCAGCTTGATTCCTGTTGGGCATCGTGGTATGCAGCGTGTGTCGAGGCAGAAGTGGTCCCACTTCCGCACAGTGCTGTCCTTGGCGAAACATGTCTACCGCCGAAGGAAATGACCATGGTCACCCGAGTTCGTTGTCTTGTTCTGTCGCTTGCCCTGCTGACTGTCATGATGGCGGGCTGCGTCGATAAGGTGATTCACGTGGACCAGCGCAACACGTCCGGCCCGTGGGACGGTTCAGCCGCTCACCCTTTCAAGGTCATTCAGGACGCCCTGGACGCTGCGATCGTTGACGGGCAAGACGTCGTCGAGGTTCAAAGTGGCGTCTACGCGGAGAATGTCGTGATGAAGGCTGGGACGACTCTGCGCACGGCAGTCAAGAGCAATCCAGTGGTGGTTCAGGGCGC
>JANQGB010001393.1 GCA_028277545.1 Phycisphaerae bacterium
GAGTTAGCGGCTGGTCGAGTCGTGAACCGGATTCAGGTGAGCGGCGAAGTCAAGAATGGCGCCCTGACCGCCCTGGATCGGATGCTGGCCAACGTGTCCGCCAAGCCTGTCTCAGCCAAGTAAGACGGAGTCACGCCGCATGCCCACTGTCTCGGCGACGCAACGCCCATTATCAAGCTTCGTTGAACCTCAAGGTCGCGTTTCTGCATCGTGCCGGTATAATGGCTCCATGGAGCGTGACGTTGCCCGAGTCCTGATCAACGAAGCCCAATTGGCGGAGCGGGTTCGCGGCATGGCGGGGGAGATTGCCGGGTCGTACCCGGACCTAGAGCAGGGCTTTACTCTGGTCACCGTGCTGTCGGGTTCGATCATTTTTCTGGCGGATCTGATCCGGCATCTGCCGATGAAGATGACCATCGGGCTCGTTACGGTGTCGAGCTACCGGGGCAAGACGACCGAGTCACAGGGAGCGAAGGTCCTGTCGGAGATCACTGCCGACGTGACCGGACGCCACGTCCTGATAATTGATGACATCCTCGACACCGGCAACACCCTGCGATTGGTGCGGAAGCGCTTGTCCGCACTTGAGCCGAGCAGCCTGAAGACGGCTGTGCTGCTCCGCAAGCCGTCGAAGGCACCCGAGGACGTGGTGGCTGACTTCGTGGGCTTCGATATCGAGGACGAGTTCGTGGTTGGCTACGGGCTGGATTACAACGATCATTATCGCAACCTGCCGCACATTGCGGTGCTCAAGCCCGAGCTGTACTGACTGAGGCGTTGCCATGACCGTCGACCCGTCGACATCCTCTCCGCTGGCGAGTGCGTCTGACGGGATGGTGGAGTCGCCTCCGGCACCGGCCAGTTTCCCGGTCGAAAGTCTCTCGCTGCCGGCCGACCTGCTGGACGGCGGTGAGGTCGTCATCCTGGCCATCAAGCCCTCCCTGTGGAGCATCGTGTTCGGCTCGTTTCAATGGGTTGTGGCGGGTGCGATATTTGTGATGATCGGCACTTTCGCCGCCACACCGGCGTTCGTGGCCGGTGCGACCTTCATCCAGGCCATCCTGGCTATCGTCGGCCTGCGCGTGGGGTTCGGTATTCTGCAGTGGGTCTCGCGGGTCTATGTGTTGACCAACCGCCGTGTGATGCGCATTCGGGGTGTATTCCGGGCAGATATCTTCGCCGCCCCACTTACCAAAGTGCTCAACACCGGGGTGACCGTCGCGCCTCATGAATCCATCGCCCGCCTGGGCAGTATCTGGTTCAACACCGGCGAGGATAGGGTCGACGGTTCGTGGTATCACGTCGCCAAGCCCGACGCCGTTCACGGCGAAATCCGCAGGGCTATCGAACGCACACTTGATCAGCAGCACTGAGCCGCCGCGTGCCCCCTGGTTTCTCAGCGTGCGCGACCGATGACGCCGTACTGAGTGTACAGCCTGCCTGAGGTGTTACCGGGCAGCGGTCACTTCGATGGCATGCTGTACGGCAGCGATGACGCCGTCCAACTCGGCGACTGACAGCGTCCGTACATCGAAGATTATGGACTCGTCGCGGACACGGGCAATCACCGGCATAGGAGCCGATCGCAGCGCGGCAGTAATATCGGCAGCACCTCCGGCACTCGGTCGCCATTGAACGACGACGGTCTCGAGGGCGTCGGCGGGGAGTGAGCCTCCACCCGCGTAGGCAACATCCGAACAGACAATGAAATCCTCGCCCGGCAGCTTAGCGAGGAGGCGCTCTTCCAGAGCCTCAGCCCGCTCGGCCAACTGCTGGCTGTCGGCGACGAGCATCGACAGCGTTGGCACGGCCTGGGCAGCCTCGTCAGTGTCCACGAAATGACGCAGGGTGGCCTCCAAGGCCAGCAGCGTGAGCTTGCCCACGCGGTAGGTCCGCATCAGGGGATGGGCTTCGAGCTGTTGGATGAGCTCGCGCCGGCCGCAGATAACGCCACACTGAGGACCACCAAGCAGCTTGTCACCGGAGAAGCAGACCAGGTCCGCCCCCGCCGAGAGAGAGTCGCGTACCACCGGTTCGCCCGGCAGACCGAGTTGAGTGAGGTCGAACAGAGCCCCGCTTCCGAGGTCGTCGATCGCCAGCAAGCCGAAGCGGTGAGCGAGTTCGGCGATCTCACCAATCGGCGTTTCCTCGGTGAAGCCCACTATGCGGTAGTTGCTCGTGTGCACGCGCATCAGCAGAGCGGTCTGATCGCTGATGGCCGCGGCGTAGTCGCCGATTCGCGTTCGGTTGGTAGCACCTACCTCGCGTAGCGTGGCACCGCTGGCTTGCATGATGGCCGGCAATCGGTAGCTGCCACCGATCTCGACGAGTTGCCCTCTCGAAACGATCACTTCCCGTCCGGCGGCCAGGGCCTGGAGAATCAACAGGGTTGCGGCGGCGTTGTTGTTGACCACGGTGGCGGCCTCGGCACCGGTGAGTTCGCAGATCAACCCGGCGACGTGCTGAGGCCGACGTCCGCGCTTGCCGGTATGGAGGTCCAATTCCAGGTTGCAGTAGGCACCAGCTGCCTCGGTAATGGCATCGACCGCCGCACCGCACAGCGGTGCCCTACCCAGACCGGTATGCAGCGTAATGCCGGTCGCGTTTATTACCCGCACCAGCGATGGCTGCCTGCGACGTTGGAGTAGTTCTTCGGCAATTTCCAATACCGCCTCGGCATCCGTGTCCACGTTGTCTTCGTCGGCCAGCAGACGGCGGCGGACATCTTCGACGGCATCTTGCAGCGCCAGCGCCACCAGCCGCTGGGATGTCCCTTCCAGCCAGACTCGCACCCGGTCATCCTCCAGCAGTTTG
>JANQGB010001407.1 GCA_028277545.1 Phycisphaerae bacterium
TGCGCCGCACGAGATCGCCGACCATCCCGGTGCGGGCCTCGGATTCGGCGAGGAGCGGGCGATAGATGAACTGCCGGCCATGGGTGCGGTGCGCCACGAAGCCCCGCCCTTCCATCTTGCGCAACATGGTCTTGATGGTAGTCACCGCGAGGCCGCGCTCCTCAAACAGCGCCGCATGAACCTCGCTCGCTGACGCCTCGCCACGTAGCCATAGTACGCGCATGATGGCGATCTGCAGGTCTCCGAGTTGATGGCTTCGACTCATAGGTTCCTCTAAACCAGCCGGGCTGGCACGCCCCTCGCTTCAGTAGCTCTTGCTTGCGCGCTCGCGGTCCATGTTTACAGTCGAGCTTGGCGACAGCAACGTTTGGCCGCCATGGCCAATGCGGGCCACATCCGCGAGCCCCTGGCAACGACTGACGGGGCTACTCTCATCCAACTTCGGGGTGTGCGCTCCAGCTCTCAAAGCTCGCGCTCGTGGCCGGCAGGTTCACGTCTATCTGCTCGCCGGGAGCCAGGTCCTGTGGAGTCGTAGGACCTAGTTCCGCTCCAGTGGACAGGTGGACTTCCACTCGAACCTGCACCAACGTCTGGTTCGTCGTGTTCTCGACCGTACCTACGAAAGAGTTGGCTGCCGCATCGTAGGCCAGGATCAGCCGGGCGCCGTTGCGAGTGTCATCGTAGGTCTGGTCCGCGGTGAGCGGGGTGCCCGATTCCTCTCCTTCAAAGTCTCCATGCTCGGTCGCGACATTGACGCAACCGATAGTGAGCACGGGCAACAGGATGATTGCCACGCCGAGTTCACTGACCAGTCGATTCACAAATCTCCTCCCAGCCGGGCGCCGGGTCGTTTCGGCCATGGACGACTACTCCAGTCGTCGACTACCGCGGTAATCGTACGGCAACGTCCGGTGGCAGTCAAGTGCCCTTCTCGAAAAATCGACTGGACGCCAAACCAGTAGCCTGCGCTCGCCGGCACTACCGCGGAGTGAAACGCCAGCACTGCCCCACTTCGCTCACAACCTGCCCCTGTGAATCTGCTGCGCTGTCGGTGATCGTTACGGAAACGTTACAGTTGGCGAATGATGTACGGACTATGCCTTAACGATGCCCAGGGCGGCACGTGCGGCCGTAAAGGCTCGCCGGCGCTCTTCCCGCGGGGCAGCCTGACGTCAGCGGCGGCCACCGCCGCCGTTGAAGCGGACCGGCCAATCCACTATGATCCTGGGAGCGTCGAGTGCGGAGAAGTCTCACCAGTGGCATTGACCGGCCGAACAGTACGAAGAATGTTCCAGTCGCAGGCTCTGCGGCTCGCGATGCTTACCCTGGTATTGCCGACGTTGCTCGCAGCCCCGGCACAGGCCGGGATGCTGCTGTTGCACCGCCACTGCGACGAATCCACGCACTTCCACCGCTTCCACTACGCGGACGGCGATGCCTGGCGTGACGATCACGCCGAGCAGCATCCCTGCGACGGTGCAGGTCACCACCACGGTGACCATCCGGGACATCACGAGCCTGACGATCCCGGGGCGGCCGCGGTCGATGGTGACTGCGAGCACGACACGCCTATTCTCGTGCTGACCAAGGAGCATCTGAACCGACCGGTTCGTGCAGGCGGCTCAGCAACGATCAGCAGCACGTGTGCGATGCTTCCGGCCGTTGCGGGTCTACTCGCGGCCACCGAGCACGACATGATCGGCGTGCCTCCACCAACAGGCTCACCGCACGCCGGCCCGGCGAAACAGGACGCAACCGCTGCGCTTCTAATGCGCAATCACGCCCTTTTGCTTTGATGCCATAGCGCAATTCCCCAAGTAACTGCGCCCGAAGTGCGCCTCTGCGCCCCCGCGCGTGGATTGCTCTTGTACCGTTGCGTTCCGTATCGAATCTTGTTCCAGACAGGTACCCACGATGAAAAGAACTCTGATTGTCATGCTGCCACTTTGGGCGGCCCTGGCCGTTTTCTACGGCAGTGACCGGTTCCCCGACCAGAGAGCCATGGCGGGGCCGGGACACGCCCACGGGACTGCGGCCCGGGACGACGGCGGCCACGCCCACTCAAGCGAAGGACCCGACCCCATCAGCGTCACCATGTTTACACCGCAGATTCAGCTCTTCATGGAATATCCGCATCTTGCCAAGGGGATGCGCGCGAGGTTCCTGGCCCACGTGACCGTGCTGGCCACGGGGGCGCCGGTCCGCTCCGGTTCGTTGACGTTTCAGCTAACCCGACCGGACGGCACGCAGCAGGACCTGACCCTGGACGCGCCCAAACGGGCCGGCCTCTTCGTGCCGGAATGGCATGCTGGTCCTCCGGGGACGTACAGCCTGCGACTGATTGTTGACAGCCCCCAAGTGCAGGACACGATCGATGTTGGCGAGTTGATCGTCCATGCCAGCGAAGATGCCGCGTTTCATGCGGCTGAGGCGGCTGCGGAATCCGACCCACCCGACCTTGTTCAGTTTCTGCTCGAGCAGCAGTGGAAGATCGGAACGCTCTATGAGCCGGTCACCAAGCGAACGCTCGTGCATCGCCTGGCGCTTCCCGGGCAGATTGTAGCTCCGCAGGGCGCTGCCGCCGTTGTCAGTCCCCCGTTTGCCGGCAGGCTGCTGCGCCCGGTCAACGGGAGGCTGCCTCGGATCGGTGACCACGTGGAGGCAGGCCAGACCCTCGCCATGATCGAACCGCAACTGCCGGCCACGGAGATCGTTCAGTTGAGCGCTAACCGGGCGCAGGTTCAGTCGCTCGAAACAGAGCTGGCCTTGCGCGAACTCGACCTGGACACCAAGGCGCTGGAGGTCGACCGCTCGCTCATTCAGTCGGAGGCCCGACTGGAGTTCGCCCGCCGCGCCATGGAGCGCATCAACCAGCTTCGACAGAAAGGCGTCGGCACGGACCAGCAGTTAGATGAGGCCACCCAGAACCTCCGCCTCGCTGAAGCGGAGCACGAGGCAGCCAAGGCCATGAAGCGTTCGTACGAACAGGCCCACGAGCGGCTGGTTGACCTCCGCTTGAAGACAGTTGGCTCCGGGCGCGACGTGGAGCCCGGCACGTCCGTGTACCAGAGGCCGCTTGTGGCACCGATCTCGGGCGAAATTGTGTCCGTTCAGCACATGGAAGGCGAGCATCTGGATGCCCAGCAGGAAGTGTTCCGCATTGTCAGCATTGAGGACGTGTGGGTGAAAGCCGAGATATCGGAGTTTGACCTGACTGAGCTGGCCGACAACCCGGGCGCCACGATGACACTGCCGGCCTACCCCGACAGGAGATTTGCGATTCTCAACGGGGGCGGCGGACGACTGGTGAACATCGCCAGCGTGGTCGATCCGGAAACGCGTACCCTTTCCGTGGTCTACGAGATGCCGAACCCCGAAGGTCTGTTCCGTGCCGGCATGTTCGCCAACGTCTACCTGGAAACCAGAACGGCCACGAACGTCGTGGCCCTGCCGGAGAAGGCCGTTGTCAAGGACAACGGGCGTCCAACGGCTTACGTGCTAATTGACGGCGAGAACTTCCAGCGGCGCGTGCTTGAACTCGGCGTTCGCGACGGTGGCTTTGTTGAAGTTACGGGCGGTCTGGTCGAGGGGGAGCGTGTGGTAACCAACGGCGCGTACGCGATCAAGCTCGCCTCTTTATCACCCGCATCCTTTGGTCACGGACACGGACACTAAGGGAGGACGATAACCATGATCAACGCACTGATCCGATGGTCCCTGTCCAACCGGGTGGCCGTACTGATCGTTTCGATAGTGCTGTTAGTTGCAGGCACGTACGTGACCAGCAACATGCCGGTGGACGTGTTTCCCGATCTGACGGCACCCACGGTCACTATTCTCGTGGATGGGCACGGCATGGCTCCGGAAGAAATGGAGACCCTGGTGACGTTTCCGATCGAAACCGCCGTCAACGGCGCCGCCAGCGTGCGCCGGGTGCGGTCCTCCACGGCCGTTGGCTTCTCCACTATCTGGGTGGAGTTTGAGTGGGGGACGGACATCTACCGGGCTCGCCAGACTGTCACCGAGCGCTTGGCGGCGGTGGCGGACAAGTTGCCGGAACACATCGACCCACCCGTCCTCTCGCCCGTGTCCTCCGTGATGGGCGAGATCGTCTTCACGTCGCTGACTTCCGACCGGCACTCTGCCCTCGAACTGCGCACGCTGGCGGGTACCGACATGCGGCGCCGGATACTCTCGGTACCCGGTGTGGCCGAGGTCGCCTTGTTCGGCGGGGACGAAAAGCAGTACCAGGTCGTCCTGTCTCCGCAGTTGCTCAGGGCGTACAGAATCGGCATCGGAGAAGTCGCCGATGCCCTGCGGGAGTCCAACGAGAACGTGGCCGCTGGATTCCTGGTGGAAGGCGGTGAGGAGTCCATTATCCAGGGAGTCGGCCGTATCCAGACCACGGGAGACATCGGGGAGACCGTAGTCGTTGTTCGCAAGGGCAGGCCGATCCGAGTCTCCGACTTGGGCGCCGTAACGATCGGCGCTGAGATCAGGCGGGGCACGGGCTGGGCTTCGCGACGCGGACCCAACTGGGAACCAATCATCGAACCCGGCGTGGTGATGGCCGTTCTCAAGCAACCCGGATCCAACACCCTGGAGGTGACTGAGCGGCTCGATCGGACGCTCGACGAGATTCAGGCTTCCCTGCCGGAGGGTATGGTCGTCAACAAGAAGCTGTTCCGCCAGGCCGCCTTCATCGAGGCGTCGGTGGACAACACTGTAGAGGCGCTGCGCGACGGCGGGATCATGGTCATTGTCGTCGTCGTCTTGTTCCTGGCCAGCATGCGAGCCAGCTTCATCACCCTGCTGGCCATTCCGGTGTCACTCGTGATGGCCATACTGACACTCAGGGTCTTCGGGGCCAGCATCAATACCATGACGCTCGGCGGGATGGCCATCGCCATCGGAGCCCTGGTGGATGACGCCATCATCGACGTTGAGAACATCATCCGGCGGCTTCGCGAGAACTCGGCCGTACCGGAGTCGGCTCGCCGCTCGACAATCGACGTCATCTTCCGGGCCAGCGTAGAGGTTCGGGCTTCCATCGTCTTCGCGACGCTGATCATCGTCCTGGTCTTCGTGCCGCTGTTCTTCCTGTCCGGCGTCGAGGGGCGGCTGCTTCAGCCGCTCGGAGTGGCCTTCGTCGTGGCGTTGGGTGCGTCGCTGATTGCGGCCCTGACGCTCACCCCGGCGCTGGCCTACTACCTGCTGCCCAGTAGCGCGACCGTCCTCAAGGCCCGAGAGCCCTGGGTTGTCCGCAACCTCAAGCGGGTCTACTCCCGCCCGTTGGAGTTCGCCCTGCGACACCCTTGGTGGGTGGTCACGCCCACTGCGGCGCTGCTTGTCGTCGCGCTGGTCGGGGCCGGCTCGATGGGGAGGAGTTTTCTGCCGGAGTT
>JANQGB010001414.1 GCA_028277545.1 Phycisphaerae bacterium
CGTTGCTACCTCCCAGGCGGTTCCGCCGTCGTCCCGAATTGTGAAGCGCCGAGCCGGAAAATCAACGATCGGCAGAGAGTGCGTGAACCGCGCCACCACCTCGTTCGGCTCCTCCAGGCGGGCCCCGACCAGCTTGGGCGCCGTGTCGGGCGGCTCAACAGACAGGCCGTCCGAGTCCTGGAGCAGGTACACGCGGCGTCCCATGCGGGGAGCCCAGTAGCGGTCGCCGCCGTCCTTGAAGTTCCAACTGCCGTTCATGCGGGGCAGCAGGCCGATCCTGTCTCCCGGACTGCCGTAGGCCCCCACGTCGATCTGAAAGACCAGACCGTAATCGTCCCGTCCGACCTCGAACGTCTCCTGCTGTTCCGGCTGCCGTTTCTGATGCTCGTCCCAGGTCCAGATACCCACCGACCGGTAGCCACCGTCGAACCGGTGATAGTGAAGTGTCAGCAGGTTGCCCGGCTCGCTGAGTTCGCGCCGTTGCCAGGCAGACCGCTGGGCCGTAACCTCGGCGTCGCCATCGCGAATCTCGAACGGTACCCGCTGAAATCGGTCTCCGAAACTGGGATAGTACGACTCGTACTCATCCTGGTTGATGGAAATCCAGAGCGTGGCGGCTCCATCGGGTGCGGACGTGCTTATCACCGGATCGGCCGCCGCTGCGCAGTCCAGGAACCCGCTGGCCACCAGGAGACCGTTCTGCTTGACTCCCCAGAACACCCGCTTACCCGCTGCGTCTTCGGGCAGCTCCACGCGGAGGCTGATCGCGGCCTGTGCCGAGACAGCCAGAAACAGCGTCAGGCACCAGCTCACACCGGCGCGCCAGACACGCGTCGGCGAACGCTGGGCCCCACAATGGAAATCGCATCCGTAAGCCCTCATGAGCCACCATCCGGGTAGGTCTTGAACCCCTCGACCGCCCGGCCGTCCAGTCCCGCTGGGATGGGCAGGCCGAGCATCCGCAGCGCCGTCGGCGCCGTGTCGTATATCATCACCTTGTCGGGCAGGTCTGCTCCCTCGGCCAGCCCACCCGAGGTTATCCATGGAATCACGGTGTCGCCGGGATGCCGGCCGTTGTGCGTCTTGTCGAATCCGCCGTGATCGGCTGTAACGATGATCAAAGTCCGGGACCACAAGTCCGAGTCGCGGACCCAGGAGACCACCTGACCCACCACGCGATCGGCTCTGGTCAGGGCGGACAGATAGTCTACCGACATCCATCCACTGGCGTGACCCGCCAAGTCAGGCTGGGCACTGTGCAGGAATATGAAGCTGGGCGTGCTTTCGGCGGTCGCGTCGCGTAGTGCCGCGCTGAGTCGCTCCAGCGGAACGATCTGACTGGGTCTGGGGCCGGTGTCCGATAAGGGCCGCAGCATGCACAGCTTCTTCTTGCCCGCCAGCATGAGCGTCGCCAGCCCGTAGCGGTCACAGATGTCGAACACGCTGTCCACTTCGAGGGCGGGCATCGGATCCGTGTAGTGGTTCTGCATCACCTTGTGCTGGTAGAAGCGCAGACCCGTCAACATGGCTACGTGGTTGGGCAGGGTGACGAACGGGTACGTGGCCCGGGCGTCAGGTGCCTCTCCCCCGGCCACTACCAGGGCGTCGAGGGTGGGCGTCTCGGCCATGGCCACTGCATCGGGGCGGGCGCCGTCCAGCGAGATCACGATCACCAGCCGGTCCGGGGCCGGCTCCGCGAGCGAATCCGAGGTCCAGCGGGGAAGTACGACAGCGGCGCCACCGGCAGCCCCGGCCAACAACAAGACAATCCACCATGTTCGGCGAGCATTCATCCGGGTTGTTTTACGCAATCCGGCCGAAGTTGGCTACTGAGTCCGCCGCCCGCGATTGAATCCGTACTCGCGGCTGGCTATCCTGGCCGTAGAGGCCATGGCTCGCTCACGCCAAACCCTCACACGCTGAGGCTGGGGTAACGCCGATGGAGGCTCGTGGAAAGAGGTTTCAGAACCTGCTGACTGTGGCGGCGCTCCTGGTCGGCCTGGCGCTGAGTTCGTCTGCCCCGGCGGGGCCGGCGGACGACGAGATCTTCTACATGTACATGCCGATCGCCTGGCGCGACTCGGACGCCGACACCTACCGTTTCGGCGACTTTGGCGGCATGACCGACGCCCTGCCTTACCTGGCGGAGCTGGGCGTGACGGCCGTCTGGATGACTCCCATCTTCCCGTCGCCGGCCTACCACGGATACCAGCACGGTTCCGCCGAGGAGATTAACACCCGCTTCGGCACCGAGGCCGGGTTCCTAAGCTTCGTCAGCGCCGCCCACGCTCAGGGCATCAAGGTCTTTATCGATTTCGTCGTTTATGGCGTCAGTCACGACTCGGTCTGGTTCGCCGATGCCTACGGGGACCCCTTGTCGCCTTATGACGACTACCTGGCATTCACGGACGTCTGGAACACGCAGTATCTCGGCTCGGTCTACCCGACGTGGAACGGCGACACGGTGCGCTTCGTTCACTGGAACCTCAACAATACTACGGTGAC
>JANQGB010001437.1 GCA_028277545.1 Phycisphaerae bacterium
CGCCGGCTCGAAGCGCGGCTAGCGAATCCAGTCACCGAAGTCTCTCCTCACTCGCAGCCATACTCCCATGCCGTCGTCCGGCGAGCCATCGATTTCCAGCAGGTCGTACTCTCCGGTCAGCTCGATCTGGGTCCGGCCCACCAGGTAGGCGAAGGTAGCCTCCACGTCGACTCCGTGGGTCACGCCGTCGACCGAGTCGTTCTCCCAGCGATAGGCGGTGGCCAGTTGCAGGCTGGTCCTGTCGTCGAAGTCGAATTGGCCATCGAAGCCTATGTCGAACAGGTCCACATCGCGGTTGTCCGGGGAGTCGAAATAGAACCGGCTGTAGAGGGCCGACAGCGACCCGTTCAGTCGATCGGTCTGCAGCACAGTGAGCTGTCCGTTGAGGTGGATGGCGTCGAAGGGGTCGTGGGGATTGTCCTCGCTCTCGTACTCAACGCCTGCGCTCCAGCGGTCGCGCGTGAAGTCGGCTCCGACGCGATGACGAGTGAGGTCGTCTTCGTCCGCACCCCAGCCGTACAGGGCCGTAGAGTACTCGTCGGACACCTCCTGGTGGCGGAAGTTGAACTCGTAGTAGGGCCGGAGCCCGAAAGTGAACTGCTGCTCCACCCGGGCGTCGAAGCGCTGCGTATCCGTGCGAGCGCGGGTCGGCCGACGGAACTTGTAGTCGATCCACACGCTGTCACCGTCGGCGATCTCGCCGCTGCGCACCCGGTGAACGGCCACGCTGCCCCGCAAGCGGGTGACGGTATAGTCGCGCAGCGGGACGAAGATTCGCGTGCGCTCCGGGTTGGTGACCACGATGGTCGGCAGCACGACGAAGGGCTCTGCCAGGATGACTGGCCGCGGGTCGCTGAAGGTGGCGGACTCGCGGGTCTGGACCTCGTCGTCCGTGCCGCCCCGCTCGCGACGCTGATCCCACTCGTAACCCAGTTCCGCTCGAAAGACACCAAGGCGGTTCTTCTTCCGATAGGCTGATCGCAGCGACGCGCCGTAGGTGTAGGCGGACAGGTCGTCGTCAAAGTCCTCGTACTGGCTGAAGAGGTTGGCCGTCGTGGTCAGCGATTCGTATAGCTCGTGAACCAGGGAGTACTCGCCGCGGTGCGAGTCGAAGCCGGTGGCGTCGTACTGTTCCTTGAGGAACTGGTACGAGGCGTAGCTGGTCAGGCTGTCGCTGTGGGAAAGCTGCAGGCGCGGGCTGAACTCGTAGAGATCGCGAGCCAGGTCGCCCTGCTCCTGCTGCATGCGCAGAGTGGTGTCCAGCCGATGCTGCCGCTGCCCGCCAAACTCCAGGCGGTCTTCCAGCAGCCACTCGTGGCGCTTGGTGCGATAGTGGAAATCGCCGCCGGCGATTTCCTCGGTCAGGTCGTTGTACTCGTATTGAATGTGCAGCGTATGGAAGTCGGTGAAGAGCACATCGGCTTCGTAGATCAACCGCGTCTCGCGAGTCTCTTCCTGGTCGTAGATGTCGTAGCCGCCGTCGCGGTCGATGGTCTCTCGCTCGAGCGTCAGCGACATTGGTATGATGTCGCTGCGTAAGGAGATTCGCGTACCGAAGAGCATTCGCTCCTGGTCGAGCGACGGAATGAAGCGGCGGGGAATACGGTCATCGCTGCGGCGAGCGTAGACCTCGGCGTTGAGAGCCCCGCCCTGGAAGAACAGGCCGCGGAGGTCGAACGCGGTCAGCACGCCGGTGTCCGAGTCGGTCTCGGTTATCGAGTCCACCGTCTCGCGGAAGTGGGATTGCTCCAGACCCAGGCTGAGGTTGCCCTCGAAGCTGAAAACGTGCGGATTGACGATGTCACCGCTCAACTCCAGCCCCAGCGTTTCGCGGAAGCCCCATTCCTCGTTCGTCTGGCGCAGCTCCGACTTGCCGAGGCCGAACAACTGTGGGCGGCGAGAGACCTGGCGGCGGCGGCGCTGCTGCTCGTAGCGTCCTTCGAGTTCCAGGTAGCCGCCGAGGGTGTCCAGGTGGAACCAGCCCGGCTCCTTGGGAGGGGGCGGCGGCCCTGGTACCAGCCATTGCCGCGGGGGTACTTCTTCCGTCGCCGCGTCGTCCGGCATGCTTTGCGCCGTGGCAACATCGACGGGCAGCAGCCACAGCGTAAGGGCAGCCAACGCCAACAAAGCAGGGAGGCTTCGCACGTGTGCTCCGTCCGCGCTACCGTTTCGGTTCCTGGACCGCGCCAGTGCAGTCGAGTCGGAGTCTAACACTGGAGCTTTAGAGGGTCAAAGCGATTCCGAGGCAATGAGGCCCGGCTGATCACTTTGCCGTGGCAATCTGGCGTATCCGCTGGGGGCTCGCCGATGTTTCGGAGACCGGGGCCGCTGC
>JANQGB010001478.1 GCA_028277545.1 Phycisphaerae bacterium
CGCCGGCTCCGTTCGGAGGAGGAGGTTGGTAGAGGACGGAGGATTCCTCTTCTGTTGGCTCACTACGACTAACCCGCCAGATCGGCTCCTTATTCCCGGCCTGACATGTGTAATCCCGGCAACTTCCGATCCGGCTCGACGCCGAAGCAGGTCGGCGACATGGCAGGCGACGACTTATCGGGTGACCGTCCGCCAGCGCTCGCTCCCGCACGCCACATCGCGAAGATTGTCAGTGTCGGAGAATACCCGGCAGGTGGGCGGCTATCGCTCCGCGCTGCCCGGGCGTTTGACCGCTAGGGCTGATCCCAGACCGCCCGCGGAATCTGGATGCCCAGGTCAGCGACGCGGAGTTCGAGACACGGCACCGGCGACTGCTGGCCGGCGGCGGGCGGACGATTGACTGCATACTCCAGCCGGCCGCCAAGCACCTCACCAGGACGGGCCATGAGCAAGACCTTTCCCCCGCCGAAGACGACCGCGTAATCGGACAATAACTGCCGGTTTATGGTGAAGGTGAAGTCCCCGAAATGAGCGATGTAATGAAAGCCGATTCGGTCCGGCGGACTGAACTCGTCCTTGCGGGCCTTCTGGAAATCCGCCGGCTCGATGGGCAGATACACCAGCGGAAAGATGTAGGCCTCGCTGGTGTGCCAATCACGTGACATGGAGCGCACGTCGCTGACGAAAACGTGATCGAAGGCGTCGCGGCGCTGGCGCAGGTAGTCCATCGCCAGCCTGAACTCCACCTGGTACCTGGCCTGGACTTCCGGATCGCGCGGGTAGTCCACCATGTAGAGGTACGCGAAGCGCCCGCCGAGGACCGTCACGATCACAGCAGCCAGACCGGCGAACAAGCCTGCAGGCCAGCGCGAGCGCCGCCAGCGCGCCGCCAGCGCCGACCAGCCTATGGCCCCGATCAACGGGAAAACCGCCACCCCGCAAGCGGCCCGAGCGGCGTTGACGCCGCCTTTGGTCGTGGCGGATGCGACCGGATACAGCACCAGCCAAAGCAGGATTATCGCCCAGACCCGGTTCTCAGCCCGTGATCGCACCAGCGCTACCACGCCGGTCACCAGCAAAGGCAGCGAGTACCAGTTGAGCTGCCCGCAGCCGCGTGGCGACATGTCAACGTAGGGGTGCCCGGTGACAAACAACCAGTCCAAGCCGAAATGGGCCGCGTACTGCCGAGCGATCAAGCCCAGAGCTGCACCCAGGTCCGCGCTCTGGTGCAGGATGGACTCCATCTCCGCCCGGGCGTTGACCTGCTGCCAATCGGTGATCGTGGCGTGGATCATCGGCCCGGCGACCGCGCCGGCCGCGAGGACCGCCGCCGCCAGTGCCCAGCGACCACTGCGCTGCCGCAACTGTTGCCGCAGCGAAGAACCACAGATTATTGCGATTCCCAGCAAGAAGGCCGGGGCAAACAGCCTCATAGACGCGTAGCTGTATTGGCTCAGCCCGACCGACGCGCCGGCCGCCATCATCCAAGGCCATCGCAGAGGGCCGG
>JANQGB010000062.1 GCA_028277545.1 Phycisphaerae bacterium
AGGTCCGCCGTACCGAGTGGGGGTGCAGGCCGATGAGTGCCAGATCGTCGTGCGCCGCCTCGTCGGATGCCTGCTCCACGGCCCGAAGCGCCAGGCGAGCTACCACCGCGGACTCGGGCCCGCCAGACTCACCGGACGGATCGCCGACGACAACGACTGCCGGCCGATAGGAGCGAATCGCCGCAACCAGCCACCGCGTGATCTCCGTCTCGACATCGCGGTCCAGGTGAGCCGACCATTGCGCGAGGACCGCGTCCACCCCAGCGTCGCCGTCCCTCGTTCGACTAATTGGCAAATTGGGCAAGACACGGACGGCGCTGCACGCGACCGCCCGTGCTGCCAGACGCGTGCCCAGCCTTCCATCGCTCGAAGCATCAGCACCCACCTGCACGTAGGCACAGCGCCACCGTTTTACGCCGCCAAGATGGGCAAGAAGAGGCCATTGGGTAGTTTCAGTTGCTGCCGAAATCACCAATACGGCAAAATTCTTCTCGACCTCGGTTGATGGTCCACAGGCGGCCCAACTGTTGCCCCCGTCCAGCGTCCGGCAAACCGTGCCGGCCTCGCCGACGGCGAAGCCGGTCTTGGTGTCTACGAAGTGCACGCCGGCCAGTGAGAGTTCAGCGCCGGCCGGAGCCGGTGACCAAGTCGCGCCCCCGTCAGTCGTTCGCAAGACGTAGCCGGCTGGCTGACCGACCGCCCAGCCGTGCTGCTGGTCGGCGAAACAGACGTCTCGCAGATCGAGCAGTGGTGCCAGCCCGGCGGGCAGATCGACGCGGCCACGGCGCCATTCGCGCCCGCCGGCCGCTTCGAGCAAGACGGTCGCGTCGTCACCCACCACTACGGCCTGGGTGGGTGTGCGATGCCACGCGGCGTGCAGGTCGGCGCGCGTGACACGCTCAGGTTGGTACGGTGCTACTCCGCGCCTCCGTAGCGGTAGAATCAGCCCGTCGCTGCCGACTGCGACGCCTCGTCCGAAGTGCGCCATATCCAGCGCCAGGATGCGACCCGCAGCGGCCCGGGACGCTGGCTTCCAGGACCGCCCCGTCGAGCTGGTGGACCAGACGCCGGCCGGGCTCAGCGAACCGCGCTCGCCGGCGATCCAGGCCTTGGAGCCGTCAGCGCTCCACAGGTCGTCGAGCCAGCCACATTCGTCCAAAGGCACGTCCGCCCAGTGGCGATCGGTCGCTGTTCGGTCCACCATCCGCAGCAGCAGCCCGGCGCCAGCGGGAGGGAACGGCCCGGGGCGGCCACCAGCGATCCACCCGCCGCGGGTGTCGTCGAATCTTACCGCCCGCAGCTCGGCGTCCGATCCGACCGTATCGACGGTCCAGGTGCGGCCGCCAGTATTGGTGTGCAGGATGGTGCCGCCGTCGCCGACTGCCCATCCGGTGGCCGCGTCAATGAACCACAGGTCGTTTAACGTCGCGTCTACACCGGCCGGCGCGCCGACCGCGATCAGAATCAGAACCGCTATTGCCATGTCCGTATTCTCGTCTGCCATGCCGGCGGCGGGCAAGAGCCACGGTGGCTGGCTACCACCGTTGACAAAAAGGCGGCACGGCCTAGAATTCGGCTCGTATGAGGCGGTTCTGCATAATTCTGGCGGTGGCGGTGCTGGCAGTGCCGCTGGTGGGTGAATCGAACGCGGCTCCCGAGCCGAGCCTGGCGCTCAAGACCTGGCAGTTGGACTTCGAGTTCCACGATCCGGCCCGGATATCCGTTACCCTGCCGGGCAAGGACAAACCCACCTCGTACTGGTTCCTGCTGTTCACGGTGACTAACAACACCGGTCGGGAGATCGAATTCTATCCCACGTTCCAGTTAGTGACCGACACGCTGGACATCGTTGATGGGAACGAGGAGATCAGCCCGTCGGTATACCGGGCGATCCGGGAACGATACAACAAGCTGTACCCTTTCCTGGTCGATCCCACCCGTATGTACGGGACGCTGAGGCAAGGTGAGGACAACCGTCGGACCGGCGTGGTGGCCTTCCGCAGCTTCGATCCTGACGCGGACGCCCTGACGGTGTACGTCAGCGGCCTCTCGGGTGAGCTGTCGCGGGTGCGCAACCCGGCTTACGAGCCCTTGAAGGTGGAGTCCGATAAGAACCGGCCGTTTTTTGTCCTCCGCAAGACGCTCGCTGTCCGCTACAACTTGCCTGGAGATCGGGAATCGCGTAGACTAACCGACCCGATTCGCGTCAAGCGTGAATGGGTGATGAGATAAGTTAGAATCGCGACCGGCGAATTGCGACCGCGAGCCAGGGATTCGCAATTCGCTTTTCGTCATTGGCTGTTCGGAGTACTGATCGTGGCACACAAGAAGGGACAGGGATCGAGTCGTAACGGGCGGGACAGCCGCCCGCAGTTTCGCGGTGTGAAACGCTACGGCGGCCAGAAAGTGACTACCGGAACGATTCTGATCCGGCAATGCGGAACACCCTTCCTGCCCGGCAAGAACGTCAGCCGCGGCCGTGACGACACCCTGTTTGCCCTGACCGACGGGATCGTCTCATTCCGCGGTCGCAAGGTGGACGTCGTCGAGGTGGCCGAGGCCTAGTCGACGCGCCCAACACAGCCGCTGGTCGAGCCGGCGGCCAATAGAAGAGGATTCAGGAGGATGATCCGGGCGGGTCATCCTCCTGCTGTTTGACAGGTATGTTCGTAGATCAGGCCGAGATTTACGTTCGGGCGGGTAACGGCGGGTACGGCTGCGCGAGCTTCCGCCGCGAGAAGTACCTGCCCCGGGGTGGTCCCGACGGCGGAGACGGCGGCGACGGGGGCAACGTGATACTTCGGGCTGTCGATGGGATCGACACGCTCCTCGACTTCGCCGGCCGGCATCACTGGACCGCGGAGAACGGACGCCAGGGTCAAGGCAAGAACATGACCGGTCGCCAAGGCAACGATCTGCTAATCGAGCTGCCGCCAGGCACCATGGTTTACGACCGCGATACCGGTGTGTTGCTCAAGGACCTTACGCCCGCCGGCACTGAGACAGTTATCGCAGCCGGCGGCACAGGTGGCAGGGGCAACAAGCGGTTTGCCACGCCAACCAACCAGGCGCCGCGTGAGGCGGAGCCGGGCCAGCCCGGCGAGGAACGCTGGCTACGCCTGGATCTGAAGCTCATCGCCGATGTCGGCATTGTCGGTCTGCCCAACGCGGGCAAGAGCACCCTGCTGTCGAGGCTTTCCGCTGCCCGGCCGAAGATCGCGGACTATCCCTTCACCACGCTTCAGCCGCAGTTGGGCATCGTCGAGCTGCCGGACTACCGTCGATTCGTGATGGCCGACCTGCCTGGCCTGATTGAGGGTGCCCATACGGGTGCCGGTCTGGGCGATGCGTTCCTGCGGCACATCGAGCGAACTCGCGTGATCCTGCACCTGATCGACATACAGCCGGCAGAGGGCGGCCCTTCGCCGGAGGAAGCCTACCGCACGATCCGCCAGGAATTGCGTTCCTACAGCCAGACCCTGGCCGACAAGCCGGAGATTGTCGCAGCCAACAAGACCGATCTGACGCCGGACGGCCAGGAGGTTGGCGATCTGGCCCAGGCGATTGGCTGCGAGGTCATTCCGGTCAGCGCCGTTGCCGGGCAGGGCCTGCCCGTTTTGTCGCAGCGCCTGTGGGCCGAAATACGCAGGCTCCGCCCGGACGCCGAGGCACCGAAGCGCGTCAAGCTGCCAGTCAGTCCCCACCTGCGCCCCATGCCCGACGGTGACGATTGACGCGGCCAACGTTCCAAGCAAGCCAGCCGGTGGTATAATCGCCGGTTTTCCTGACCATGGAATCTGAACGATGCCCGATGAGGGAACCACCCGGCTGAGCAAGGCAGGCCTGATCGTCGTCGATGTGGGCAACACGTCGACCGCACTGGGAGTCTGGGACGGCACCAACGTCAGCCATTCGACTCGGGTGCCCACGACCGACCGCAACCGCTTCGCCGAAACCTACGAGGCGTTGTGCCGTTGCTTCGATGGCGGCCGGCCCGCGGCCATGACGGTCGCATCGGTTGTGCCTGATGTGACTGCCTGGCTCCGCTCGTACCTGGGCGAGGTGCTCTCCCACAAGATGACCGTCGTCGGGCAGGACATACCACTCCCCATCCCGGTGGCTGTGCGTGAGCCGGGGCTTCTCGGTGTCGATCGCGTGTGCTCCGCCGCTGCCGCCTTTGAGCGAACGCAGCATGCCTGCACGGTCATCGACTTCGGTACGGCCATCACGGTGGACCTTGTGGATGATGAGGGCACCTTCGTCGGCGGTGCGATCCTCCCCGGGCCGACGCTCCAGGCGCGGTCACTGGCGCGTGATACCGCCGCGCTGCCCGAGGTGGAGGTAGTGGCTCCCCAGGACGCCATCGGGCGT
>JANQGB010000164.1 GCA_028277545.1 Phycisphaerae bacterium
CCTGCAGCCTGGTTACCTCCAGATCCGCCCTGGCCTGGGAGACCGCGATCTCGTAGTCCGCCGCGTCTATCTCGAACAGCGTCTCGCCCTCATTGATCAACCCGCCGGGCAGCAACGCGGTGTGAAGCCTAACCACCCTGCCGCTCACCTCCGGCCTGATACTCACCTCGCCGGCCGCCACGACAGTCCCGAAGGCCTCCACGAAGGTACGTTCGCTTCGTGGTGTCAGCTCCTCCACCCCGACGACAGCCGCCACTCTGACCGGGGACGACTTGGGTACCTTGGGAGGCGTCTTCAGCAACAATGCCCCTATCGCTACCGCCGCCAGCACCACTGCCAGAGGAAGGAAGATACGCACCAGGGCCCGCCCGGAATACGTGGTTTGACTCTCGTTCAAGTGCGTCTCCGTCTTCTTGGCACGCCCGAAACCGTCAGCGCGAGCCCTGCGCCGCCGGCCAGTTATGATAGTCGACTCTGCCGGGAATGTACGCATCAACCATGCAATCACTGTATGCTGATCACGCGGCCCAAGCGCAGCCTTGGCATTGGCACGTCGTTCGAGTCGCTTACATAAGTCGTTCATTTGCAGATAATTGTGACAGTGAGCTTGAATGACAGCTGGACCTCATGGCCGTCGCCGCAGCCGGGAGGCACCGGTTTGCGGAGTCTAGGGCCAGCGGCCCCAGGTTAGGCGCTGGCCTGCGCGTTTGCTTGGCGAGCGAAATAGAGACATGCAGTCAATCATCCCTGGCAATAGCCAAGAAACACAGTGAGGCCGTCAGGATCCGTACGGCCGAGGATCTCGCTTCCGGTTGGTAGCCCTCGTGTAAGGCGCTGGCAGGTATCCACCGCCATGCGGCGCGGCTGTCATCCATCCCAGGCTTCCAGGTCCGGGCGTACTGGCTGAAGAACGCTTGGGCAGTGCATCTTCACGATGCCGCTCGAGACCTGTGGGCGGTCGGAGACCGACTCGTAATCGTACCGGCTTAACCTGCGGAAGGGGTGGGTGTGGCAGTGGCGTCGGCGCTTGCCTTTTGTCCAACGAGTTCTATAAGGCTCTGAGCAGCGTTCGGCCAGATCGATTCAGTAGAGCTAGGAAACTCGGCAGTCGGCGAGTCGAGCTTGCGTGGCTCCGGGACTTACGGGGCCGCCGGGAGTCTGTGCGATGCCCCTAGTCAATGATCTCAGCACAGCCCAACTCTGTTTCCAGGTCGGCGCCGGTTCTATTGATCAGTTCGAAGTTCTGCGCTATCGCGGTACCGAAGGGCTCTGTCAACTCTACCGCTTTGAGATCGAGTTGGCCTGCGACGACGAGGAAGTCGCCTTCGACGACGTTGTCGGCGAATCGGCGGTGCTGACCATCAACACCGACCACGGCGAGCGATGGTTCCACGGGCTCGTTGGCCGCTTCGAGCGGACCGGAGAGACAACCGGCCTGACCTACTTCAGGGCGGAGTTGGTGCCCACGCTGTGGCTGCTGACGCACCGATACAGTTCACGTATCTTCCAGAATCAGACCGTCCCTGAGATCCTGCAGGACGTTCTTACCCGCGGCGGGATACCCACAGACCGTATCAAGGTCGAGGGATTGGGCAGGACCTACCAGCCACGCGAGTATTGCGTTCAATACCGCGAGACAGATTACAACTTTGTATGCCGCCTGATGGAGGAAGAGGGCATCCGCTGGTACTTCGAGCAGTCCAAGGACGCCCACACCCTGGTCCTGGCTGATGGTGAGGCCGCAACCTACACCGCCATTGAGGGTGCCGCTGAGGGTGGGGATGCGGGTGACGGTGACGGTGAGGCTGACGGCAAGCTGGAGTATCGCCCGGCGACGGGATTGCAGTCAACGCAGGAGCACGTAAGCCGCTTCCGCCTGGGCCAGGCAGTGAGGCCCGGCGCCGTCGTTCTGAACGACTTCCACTTCGAGAATCCCGCGCTCAATCTCAACAGCGTAAGCGACTGCGAACGGAACGCCCAACTGGAGTTCTACGACTATCCGGGCAGGTACGTCGAGCAGAGCCACGGCGGTGAGTTGGCCAAGCTGCGCGCCCAGGAGTTCGAGGCCGGACGAACAGTGGGGATAGGACAGAGTACCTCGCCGCGGCTGACTCCGGGCAGGACTTTCGAGCTGACCGGCCACCCCGGCGGGCTGGACGACAAGTACCTGGTCACCTCAGTCACGTACCAAGGCAAACAAGCCACGACTCGGGCCTCGACCGGCGCCAACGGACGGGCAGCAATACTGGACGCCCGCACGCATCAATCGCTGCTATCCGCTCGCTCTAACGAGAACTCGGAGATTCGTGAACTGGCCGAGGCATTGCTGCAGGTCGTCGCCAAGCTCACCGCGGGCGATCCGACCGCCCACCGCGCCCTTACGCAGTGGCTCTATCACGCCGGCCAGGTGTCGCGCGATATGGGCAGCATCGCCGGCGCGTCGGGTGGCAATCCGCTGGAAGCCCTGACCATTCCCAACCTGCTGGAGGACGTTGCCGCGGGCAGCATCGACAACGACGCTCCGATATACGACTGCCGGTTCGAATGCATACCCGCCACCATCACCTACCGTCCGCCGAGAGTGACACCTTGGCCTCAGATGCGGGGATCGCAGACCGCGCGCGTCGTCGGACCGTCCGGTGAGGAGATACACACCGACCAGTACGGCCGAGTAAAGGTTCAGTTCAACTGGGATCGAGAGGGCCAGTACGACGACAACTCCTCCTGCTGGATCAGAGTCAGCCAGGGCTTCGCCGGTGGGAATTACGGCATGATGTTCCTGCCCCGCATCGGGCAGGAGGTCGTGGTGGATTTCCTGGAGGGTAATCCGGATCAGCCCCTGATAACGGGCCGCGTCTACAACAGCGACCACATGCCGCCCTACAAGCTGCCGGACGAGAAGACCAAGAGCGTCATCAAGACCCGCAGCAGCACCGGCGGCGGGGGCTCCAACGAGATTCGCTTCGAGGACCTCAAGGACCAGGAGCAGATTCTGGTCTACGGGCAGAAAGATGTGCACGTCCGGGCCCAGAACGACCTGGTCGAGACGGTTGAGAACGATCGGCACCTGACCGTGAGCAACGATCAGTTCCAGCAGATCAAGAAGAATTATCACCTGAAGGTGGAAGAGGAGAACCACTCCACCGAGGTCGGCGGTGACAAGTCGCTGAAGGTCGGCGGCAAGGTCTCGGAGAAGGTCACCGGAACCTATTCGACGGACGCCGGGGGCGACGTAGTCTTCAAGTTCGGCGGCGGGCACAAGCACGACGTGTCCATGACCTATGCCCTCAAGGCGCTGGGCGTCAAGATCGAAGCCTCCACCGGGATCGAACTCAAGTGCGGCGGCAGCAGCCTGGTGCTGACCCCAGCGGCGATCTTCGTAACCGGCGGCCCCATGGTGAACATCAACACCGGGTCCGGACCACCGGTTACGCCACCGACGGCGGCGGCCAGTGCGCCGGCAGCGCCGGAGGCACCGGGCGTCGCGGACGAAGTCGAGCACGGTACCGACAGCACCTACAGCGGCGGCGAGGAACTCGCTGTTGCTGAACTGGAACCGCCGATCGCCGGTCAGGACTTCGAGCCCGAAGAAGTCGAGGTGACGGAGCCGAGTTGGATCTCGCTGGAGTTGGTCGATGAAGCGGATCAGCCGGTGGCCGGCGAACGATACGAGATTATCGCGCCCGATGGTGAGGTCATCCGATCGGGCTCACTGGACGCGACCGGCCAGGCGTACGTCTCGCTGCCGGAAGCCGGCGAATACAAGATCTCCTTCCCGAACCTGGATATGGAGGCCTGGGAGCGAATCTGACGCGCCGCAGGACTAGAGGAGCGAGGCATGCCTGAATCAGGCTGGGTCTGCAAATACTGTTACGCTGTACACAACGGCAGCACGCATATCCGGCAGCATTGCAGCGTCTGCAACAAGAACAGGACCAAAGCCACCGGCTTTGCCGCCTCAAGGGGCGGCCCGGTGGGCTATAACTCGACTGCCGTCTCCAATGCTCAGGACCGCCCGGTGGCTGATCGGGTGCGCGTAGGCTGGAGAACCAACGTGCGGGGCTGGGACGATAACGGCACCGAGCGTTCCGGCAAGTGGATACGCTTCTACATTCCGACCAGCTTTGGCAGACCCGCCACCGAAGAAGGCAATGGCCTGAAGCTGGAGATGCGCCTGACAACCAGCAGCGGCAGCTTTCGGTACCACGGCAAGAGCGCCGGTCTGCGCCGGCCTTACGAGGAGAAGAGCGACGAGATTGTCCGCAATCTCGAGGAGAACAGCCACGGCTGGTACTACGCTCAACTGGAGGGCACGACCAACGCCAATGTGTCACTGGTGCTCCTCGAACGAGGCTATGCCCGCGAGGACGCCGCACTGGATGCCGAAGCCCTGATTCCCTGGTCCTTCTACTATTGGTCCTTCTCGCGCTACGCCCACCGCCCGGTAGCGTGGCTCAAGAAGAACGAAGACCCCCTGGTCAGGTCGGAATACGGCTCGGTGGGCGGCAAACACATCCAGTTCAACGCAGCGGACAGCTCTTACCTGGTGCAGCGTGATGCCAGGCTCCCGTTCAACAAGAAGGGAGCCTTCCGGACCGCCGTGCAGCGCGACCTCCAGGCCAGCAACTGGGGCGACAGCCTGAAGAAGGCCACCTACGCCGTCCTTATGGATAAGTACCGGGGCTCTACGCTGGAGGAGATACAAGGGGCCTTCGGCGCGCCGATCAGGTTCGAGTCTCAGGTTGTGGACGGAGACGATCACTGGATTCTATGGTGGGAAAACGGGAACCCCGGCAAGACCGTGCTGTTCTACAAGCGTGGGACGCTGTACGCCAAGGGACTTGGCGAAGTGATCAAGAAGCGCGTCAACGGCTCAGAAGACGACAAGTACGAGCCGCTGGTCAAGTACGACGACAAGTTCTCCGGCGGCGCCAGTCCGGCGGCCGACTGGGAATCTGACCCGGCCAACGACCACAAACTCGTTGCGGACAGGGACAATCCCACGAAGTATTTCGAGGGGCACTGTAACTGGGCATCCGCGGCCTCCATCTACTTCGCCAAGCCGGAGACCATAGAAGACGCTGACAACGGTAACACTTTCCATGACGAGGAGCTGAAGCTTCTGGCCATGGAATGGACCGCCAACCACGAAACCGGCAGCAAAGCCTTCGCCCTGGGCACCCAGGGAGATGTCACCAACCCGCGTGATGATGCGGTCAACCTTCGGGCACCGGTGACGGCACGCTCAGCTGACCAGGTGCAGGTAAAGGCCACGGCCGACTACAACGCCCCGGTAGGGGTGGACAACGCAGCCGACCTGGTGAACAACCAGACCTACACAGTCGAGATGTCGTCCTGCGGATCGCCGACCAACGGCTGGTTCAAGACGCCGGCGGGTGACTGGATACCCGCCGCCAGCCTGGAGTTTGAAGACGACGGCGAGAAGGACAGCGCCGCCCTGCGCAGCAAGTACGGAATAGAGGCCGCCGCTCTCCACAAGGCACTTCGCGAGAAGATTGCGACAGAAGGCAAAGCGATGGTGTCGGATCTCCGGGCCAGTGCTGGCTCCTCACCAGACGAGGTTTGGAACCAGGCGGTGTTTATGTACGAGGCGACCTTCCACGAGCATCCCGACGCTGATGAACTGTACGGCGGTGGGGTCCAGGCGGCTTCTGACATTGTCGCGCGCGTCAATCTCTGGGCTAACGCCGATACATTCCCAAGCGACGCGATGCCGGCACGATGGACCGGAGACGACGTCGAACTGACGACGTACCAGCAGCGCGTACGCAGAGGGGACGAGATCATCGAGGTTCCCCGGCTTCACGCCTGGTGTCGCAACTTGCTATATCGCCTCCTCTTCAATCCCGAGGACGGCGAGATAGACGACGCCTGGACTGGAGGCGATTGGATGGTGTGCTGCCAGGGCTGGAACAATGACTTCGAAGCCTGGGACAACGCCATCGCACTTCCCACCCGCAGCCACCACTTCGCCCCCGGCTATCTTTCAGAGTTGGGCACGCCCAACAACTGCGGCAATCACAACGTGGTCGGCACCCACACCGCCGGGAATCCACACGTAAAGCTGGCCGAGCTGCAAGACTTGGGCATGGAGCTGCGCGCCCAGTATCAGTAGCGCTCTGACAGACGAAAGGTCCTGCGCATGACTACAGCCAACAACACTGGTTTCAGAACCGGCGCTCCTCCCAGAGCGGAGCGCGGGAGCCCGCCGCAGGAAATAATCGAGGACCACGAGAAGGCTGTCCAGGAGGCGCAGGAAGAGATCGAAAGCTACCTCGAAGACGCCGACCCCGATCAGAGCGCCGAACAGGTCGACGACGAAACGCAGCCCGGTGGAACGGGACCCGTGGGCGAGGGCGATTACGTTTGCCGGGACGGTGACTGCATGGCCTCGATCGCCAACCAGTACGGCTTCTTCTGGGAGACGATCTGGAACGACCCGGCCAACTCCGAGCTGCGCGAAGTCCGCCAGGACCCCCATGTGCTGCTGGAGGACGACAGAGTCACCATTCCGGAGAAGCGCCGCAAGGAAGACCCGTCAGCGGCAGAGAGTCACCACCGCTTCCGCCGCAAAGGAGAGCCGGCCAAGCTCCGACTCCGCATTATGCAGGAGCCGGAGCAGGAGCCCGAATGGGAGGAAGAGATTGGCGACGTTCCCTCTGGCGGCGAGATGAACACCGATGAGGACAATGACGAACAGAGCAGGTCCACCGGAAGTGCGGCCCCGGCGGGAGGTGTAGCGCCGGAGGACGACGAGGACGACCAGCCCATCCAGGACGAACCACGGGCCAACTGCCCGTACACTCTGAATGTGGAGGGCACGCTCTTTGACGGCACCACCGATGCCGACGGCTACCTGGAGCACTGGATCGATCCCGCAGCACGCACCGCCGAGTTGATTCTGCACCCCGGCACCGAGAACGAGGAACACATCGGCCTGGACCTTGGCCAGGTCAACCCGCTCAGCGAACTCAGAGGTGTGAAACAGCGCCTGGCCAACCTGGGTTTCGAGTGCGGCGATCGCGGCGAAGGCGCGACCGAGAAGTTCGAGGAGGAGCTGCGGAAGTTTCAGCAGAAGAACGGATTGCCGGAGACCGGCGAGCCGGACCAGGCGACCCGCGACAAGCTGCTGGAACTAATAGGGAACTAGGTTCGACGGTCGCCCACCGATAGTGCCATAAAAGGACACCTGATCAATGCCTCCAGCGGCGCGCCTGACTGACATGCACACCTGCCCCATGGTGACCGGCATCGTGCCGCACGTGGGCGGACCGATCATGTCGCCGGGGGCTCCGACGGTGCTGATCGGCGGGATGCCGGCGGCCCGCATCAGCGACATGGTCACCTGCGTCGGGCCCCCCGACACCATTATCAAGGGATCGCCAACCGTTCTCATCAGCGGCATGCCAGCCGCCCGGATGGGCGACAACACGGCCCACGGCGGCGTCATCGACCTGGGACACCCCACGACGATGATCGGTGAGTCGGGCAGTGGCGGCGGCGGGGGAGGCGGCGGCGGAGGCGCAGGAGGTGGCGGCGGAGGGGGAGGAGCCGGCGAGCCGGCCAGTACGCCAGGTGCGGTGGCCACCGGGGAGGCCGGTTCCGGCGGTTCGGCTGCGTCGCTGACCGTGGTGTCAGCCCGGTGCGAATGCTCCAACCCGAACTGCGGGCAGGCTTTTGAGGACGCCGCTGACAAAGGCAAGCCGCTGGTCGAGAGAGGTGAGCCCGGGTGCTAGCGCCTCGCCCGGCCGGTGACCCGGGACGGAACGATTGGCGTCGCGGGCCAGAGGGAGCATTGCATGGCCTCGGTAGCAGCCACCAACGGTGCTGCACTACACAAATTCATCCACTACCGGCGAGGGGCCGGTCAGCGGTTGTACGCCGTAGTGGACGCGGCCCGCGACCAGGCGTTGTTTCGAGCCGCCCGCGACGACTGCGGCTTGCCGGTCCGCTGGCTTTTCGAACCCGATGCCGCCCCGCACATGGAGTCGGTAGCCCCCTATGTCGCTCCGCTGGAATTTCGTTCCAAGTACCCCTTCCCGGGATCGACCTTTCTCGACGTCTGGGCGCAACACCTGGGCAACAGTGCGGGGATTCTGCTGCTGAGTGAGGCTGACCCGGACACGGTGCATGCCCACCTGTTCGAAATCTTCCGGGCCGCCGATGAGCAGGACCGAACCTACTTCTTCAGATTCTACGATCCCCGGGTCTTGCGCATTTATCTGCCCACGTGTACGCAGGCGGAGGCGGCCCAGTTCTTCGGCCCCATCGGCAAGATTCTGGTTGAAGGGGAGAGGTCCACACGGATGTTGGCTTGTAGTGCTCACCACACCGGCGTCATCATCGACGATCGGCCTCTAGGTGACGAGCCCGCGCCTGGGTCGGCCGGCGGAGGCCGTCGATGATCCTGCGCGAAGAGCAAATGCAGACCTTCCGTGAGGAGTCCGAGCGGCAGTATCGCCAGCGCGTGTCGGCCATGCTGCGCCGGCGCTACTCGAAGTACCTCGGCGACATAGAAGATGATCTGCTCGCCGAGCGCATTGACTACGGCATGCAATTAGGGCAGCGGTTTGGCCTCCGTGGTCGCAGCAGCCTGGCTACGTTCGTCGCCCTGCTCTTCGTTGTCGGGCCGACGTTCCATGAACAGCCTACCATTCGCAGGCTGCTGCGCGATCGAGCGACTCCGGCCCATCAGCGCATGGGGCACGCCATAGACCACGCTGGCGCGGACAATTGGGAAGAGGCCAAAGATGATCGCGGCGAGGACTCCTGGCCTCGAAGCCTTCGCAGAGAGCCCGTATGACCACACCGACCGCCAGCCAGAAGCAAGAGTTAGTCGATAGGCTGTGCGCCAGTCTCGACCAGGACCCGAGTCTGAGAGAATCCTACGAAGAATGCCTGCAGAATCTTCGGGCTGGAGTGGTGCGGCAGCGGCTGAACCCCGAACTGTGCTCGGACCATGCGCCGCTGGAAGAGAATGAGGCTAAAATCGAGTGCCTGGAGATTGCTCTCTACGGCGGACAAGCCCCCATCGACGAAGGTTACGAAACTGACACCGAAGAGGAGAGCCACGAAACCGACACCGGAGAAGAGAGCTACGAAACCGACACCGAATGGGAGAGCTACGAGAGCGACACCGAAGAGGAGAGCTACGAGACCGACACCGAATACAGCGGCAGCGAAGAGACTACGGAAGACGAGGGTGGCTGGACCGACGTCGAAGAGGCTGGCGAGACTACCGAGGAGGAAGAAGACCCCCCCGTTCACGAGATCGCCCGGCAGGTTCGGCAGGACGTGGAGGAAGAGGAGGGCGTCGACACCTCTTCGTCTGAGGAGGCGGAATCCGACACCGGCAGCACAACCAGCAGTTGTGGGGGCGGCACCACGAGCGACACCGAAGAGGAGACCACCACCTACAGCTTCTCCGACACGGAGGAAGAGGAGGAAGAGAATCCGGTTGTCGTATGCCCCAACCACGACAACGACACATGCAGCAGTGATCCGGCTGACTGGTGCTGCCACTTTGTGGCACCAGAGCCGCCCGTGGACAGGGGCTCGTGGTGGCCACTCAAGTCCGTCGCCAACGACCCGGTCGGGACCGGAGATACCTTCAACAACTCCGCCGCCGTGACCATGAGCGGGCTCTCGCTGGCCTCCGAGACCAGCGGAGCCGCGTCCTCGGTACAGGCGGTTGCCCAGAGCGGTACGACGGCTGCCACGGTCTTCGGCGCCTTCGGCTGCGTAGGCTCGGTTCTGGGCATCGGGTTTGGCGCCTTTGGCACCTACGTGGGCGCGAAGAACTACAACAGCGCCAGTCGGGAGAACAGGCACCTACACGAGCTCGACCAGGAAGACAGCGCGGAAAAAGCGGCGGCGGAGCAGACTCTCGCCCAACTGAACCAGCACTACGTGGACGACCTTGATTGGCTCCTCTGGTTCGCAATCAACCAGAAGGCCCTGAAGTGTGCGCGCTCAGCCATGACCGGGATCTGGGCGGCGGGCAGCACGGCGATAGGCGTCGGCAGCCTCGGGGTCGGAATAGCGGCGCTGGCCGGCGCCAGCGTGGCTACGGCGGGGCTGGCGCTGGCGGCCGCCGGACTGGTCATCGCGGTCGCTGGTATAGGCCTGATCGGCTACAAGGCCTTCAAGAAATGGCGCAAACGCAGATCCAAGAAGAAACGGGCCAAGAAACATGCCGCCAAGCTGCAGCGCTGCCGCGACAACGACAACCCCGAAGCCGACACGGCCATGCAGCGGCTGTTTCCGGGCGAGAGCCCGGTGGCCCTGAACAACAAGACGCGGTCGCAAATCAAGGACGCCCTGTTGGGTTACGAGCTGTCCAAGCGGGAGCGGGCGGCCAAGGCGCTGCAAGAGCTGTTCTTCGCCGAGAATCCGACCGGCGGGCCCAACGCCCGTGTTGTCCACCGGGACCCGCCCGGCGACGGAGAACCGCCCGAGGCGTTCTCGACCACGATTATCAGAGCGCTGGGCATCAGCAAGCCGGATTCGCTGCGGGCCATGTCGCCAAGTGACGCCACCAAGAAGTTGATCAACGCTCTGTCCGGCTGGTAGCAGCTGATAGCCGGCAGAGACCTCCTGCCGGTGCTTATTCTAAGGCACGTATTTCATATAGCCGAAGGCGTTGAACTTGCGGGCACCCAGCTCGGCGGTCTCGAACAGCGGGCGCATCTTCTTGTAGAAGCTGCCGTACTTCCCCGGCCTGGCGATGACCACTACATGCATGACCGAGCCGTTGATCTTCTTGCGCAGGTCGGCGGAGATGTCCTTGAGGTCGTCGTAGGGAACGTGTTCGGAGCCGAAGCCGGGCAGGCCGCCCCAGGCGGGCCGGTCGACGAACTTCGCTATCTTCTTCATGTAAGACGCACCGTCCACAGTGTCGTTGAGACGCTTGACGACGCCGGCGCGGTCCAGCTCTCCGCTCAGGTCGGCATGCTTGAACGGCCACTTCGGCTTGGACCTGATCAGTTGCTTGACCATGGCATCGAACAGGTCGGTGTTGAAGCACCCCCAGATACGCACCACACCGTCCTTGTGCAAGGCATCAGGCATGCGCTTCCACTTGTCCTTGTTGGGCGCGATGAAGTCCTTGGTAAAGCGCATGTCCAGGTCTCCTTCGTAGCGCTCGGCGGACGCCTTAGCGTCGTCGATCGTGTTGAACAGGATCGGCCCGCCGTGATAGGCGTGGCTGTAGACGCCGAAGTCGACGACCGTTCCCGGACGCTGCCGCCCGATGTCCGACAGAAACTTGTAGACTGCGACAGCGCCCAGGTAGTTACCTGCCCGGCTTGGAGTGCGCTCCAGGTCGGCCAACCACTTCCTGTACTTGCTGGGGCGATCCCACAAGGCGGGGTCGGCAATTTCGACCGATGTCTGAGGTCTCCAGCCGTTGCCCTTGGCACGCATGTAAGTGATATGACGTCCGGTGTCACAGCGCAGCATGGTGAACGGTGAACTGAAGTTGATATCTCTGCTCTCCCACAAGTGCTTGTTGAAAGTGATGGCATAGCGGTCGAAATCGAGGTTCTTCCGCTTGGGATGCCGCGTGTCGATCCCCTCGTAGTAGTCGGCCCCGATCACGGCGATATGCTCGCGGGTCGGCTTGAGCGTAACCGTGATTGAGATCACTTCCCGCGAGCGCTTCTTGTCGTGCCCGCCGGTAGCGCGAGAGATCTGCATGCACTCGAGCAGATAGCG
>JANQGB010000090.1 GCA_028277545.1 Phycisphaerae bacterium
TGAAGCTGCGCGAGAGCGGTCCTGCGGTCCGGTGCGGGGCGTCTCCGCCGGATTCAACCCGCCTCCGCACTTCGGGCAGGCCATGTTCCAACCCCCGTACTCGTTCAGGGCCGCTATCCAGTCTTGCTGCGGAAATTTTACCTCAGACGGCTTACCCTCTTCATCGTACTGGAAGGCCACGTCAAACACGCCATGCTCTGGACATGCCCAGCGCATGCTGACGTACAGTTCCTGCCGTTCGCATTGCGGACAGAGTTGCGGACCCCTGCCTGCCGGCTGCGTTGTAGTGTGAATGCAGTTCAGACAGCGCCAGTTGACCAGGAAGTCGGAGGTACGCCGTGTGTACGGCTCGGGGCTAGGTTCGTCCTGCGAGGTGAACTGGTAAACGGCCCCGCCGAGCAGAACGACCACTATCACTCCCAGGAGCACGCCTCTGCGCCGACTGCCGCCTGATTCGCCATTGCTCTGCACGTGGGCCTCGCCTAATCCGCGTACGCAGGAAACGGGCCGGTCCACCAATACAGATCGGCATGAGAGAACGAGTAGTGGTATTCGCCGGTCCAGCCCCACGGCGCTCCGTACGTTTCCAGGTTGCAGAAGGTACAATCCGCCGCCTGGCCGCGGGAGTCGAGGTACTGCGGCCCCTGTCGCAGGTTCCGAGCCGTGCTGACCCGGTGCACTGCGCCGTCCAGGCTGGCCATGTTGATCTTTCCGCCATGGCGGCCGGTAAGCCAGGTAGGCCCCTCGTACCAGGGTCGGACACCGTCGTCCCAGACTATCCGCCCTCCGTCACGCCAGGGCTTGCCCACCTGAAAGAGCGCTGAGCCCAGGGGGGCCGACTCGATCTGGCCATCCGGGCCAACCTCGGCAAACATAATGGTGTTGGCCGGTCGAGTCGGCGGGTAGTGCTCGACGTTGAATGACTTCGGCTCATACCAGTGACGAAAGACGTAGTTCATGCCGTATCCACACGACGGAGCCCTGGCGTTGGACCTCTTTGGAAAGTGCGGAAACGGGAAGTTGGATTCGAAGTCGAACTGGGATCCGAAGGGGTCGCCCGGACAGATCAGCGCCCTGGGATCGCCGACATAGGTCGGAAACAACTTGTAGAACCAGAGCTCGGATTTCTTCACACCCCAGTCCCACTCGCTCCAAAGGCTGCCGGGCAGGTACCCTTTATTCTCAAGCTGATAGGTGAACAGCGCCAGGGCGAGATTCTTTTCGTTGGCAGCGCACACGACGGCTTGGGCCTGAATGCGGGCTCGCTTCAACGAAGGCATCAGGATCGACACCAGGAGGGCGATCACGCTGATGACCACCAGTAATTCCAGCAGCGTGAAGCCCCGGAGAGTGGATCCTGGCTTTGCCGGCGAGCACATCGGCTTCCGCCTCTCGAGCTTGCTGACACATCCTGTCAGTGCCGGCGACGCACAGGCACAACAGGCCGGAGCCTGATATACCGGCCTGGGAAGCACGGTAGCGACGCGCGCCGGCCTACGCAAGCCCGCCTCGCTGGAGCCCACCTGCCCGGCAAACAGCCATCTTGGCGCTACGGACCTGTGAACGCGGCCTGGAAGGCGGCGAAGTCACCCAGGTCGAGATCGCCGTCCAGGTCGGCATCGAAGAAGTCGCACCCGGACCCGGCACGTGCCCCGACGGGTCCACTGAGGCAGCCGACCAGCACTGAGTGGTCGTCGCGATCCACGTCTCCATCTCCGTCCCCATCGCCCGGCAAGCGAACGGCGATGGCATACAAAGCCTCATCATTGGTATCGAACGCCGGGTGGCCGGCACCATCGTCTGCCCGGAAGAAGAACGCCAGCGTCTGCCCCTGGTGTCCGCTACCCTGGGGCGGGAGTATGAACGACCAAGTACCGTCGCCCGTTCCTCCCGGCCCTGCGCCGCTGACCGCGAACTCATTGAAAGGCCAAGCATAGCCATAGTACAGGGTGGCCGACGCGACGCCCTCTCCGCCCTGCTCAGCATCACTGATTAGAGCACTGATCAGCACGGCCGCAGAGGAAGTTGCGGCGGTCGGATACGTTACGCCGCTGATGGCAGGTCCGGGGCCGGGCGCGATCGAGGACGCCAGCCAGTCTGGATCAGAGTCGTCCAGGTCGATGGTTGCGCCCAGGCGACCGTCGTGGTCACCTGCGCGGTCGCCGGCGATCTGGCCTGCGCCCTCGTCCAGATTCCAGTAGCCAACCAACCCTGGTTCGACGCCGGACAGGCCCCACTGCATATCCGCCTGGATGTCCTCCGCACTCCGTCCCACGCTCCAGACACGGACTTCGTCGATGACTCCGTCGAAGAAGCCCTGACTCGCGCCGGGGGAGGAGGCTCCCACGATCAGGTTGTTGGCGGTTACCCGTACGTCATAGGTGTACGACTTCCAGGCATCGAGTTGCCCGTTGACATAGATGGACTTGTTGGTGCCGTCCAGGACGCAGGCGATGTGCGCCCACCCATTTGCGCCGACCTCAAACTGCCCGTCGAGGTTGTCCCAGGTGAACCCGTGTTTGGTCACGAAACGCACGACACCCCCACCGGTGAGTTGGATGCCGTAATCCTCCAGCTTGTCGAGAATGCGGGCGCCGCCCACGGCCCGGGGATAGACCCAAGCTTCAACAGTCAGTTGCGAGCCGGCAACCGCAACGTCGCCCAGGTCGCAGAAGTCGTCGAGGCCGTCGAAATCGAGGGCGTATCCCATGGCAGGTGGAATGGACCAGGGTGACAGGGGATCGCTTCCACCCAGGTACTCCTCGAAGCTTGTATAGCCGTCATTGTCGGGGTCCTGGTTAGCATCGTCGACCAGCGGGTCCAGTCCGCTGGCGACCTCCCAGCCGTCGGGCATGTCATCTTCATCGGTGTCTGGATCGTCGGGATCGGTCCCGGCCACGACTTCCGCGGCATCGTCCAGGCCATCATCATCTGTATCCGGGTCATTCGGATCAGAACCGTGCTCGTGGACTTCCGCTCCGTCGGTCAGCCCGTCGTCGTCCGAGTCCGCGTCCAGCGGGTCAGTATCGTTATCGACCTCCTCGTAGTTGGTCAGGCCGTCAGGTTCTTCGTCCTGAGCTCCCTCGTGAGTCAGGTCGCCGAAGTGCTGCATCTCCCAGGTATCCGGCAGTCCGTCCCCATCGCTGTCGGCAACGCTGGTAATAAACCAGTTGGCACGGTAGGCCAGCAGGAATTCGTCCTGGTAGGCGGGGGTCGATCCGCCGGGGCCGGAGTTGTTCCCCCAGCTGTGAAGACCGTGAAGCGGCCAGGATGGATCGGCCGGATTGGTGGGATAGTCGGGCCAATCCCACCACCAGCCCATCACTGTGTAGGCCCAGTCTTCCGCGCCCGTCTCGGGATTAGGGTCATCGGGATGGGGTAGCCCGATGGTGTGGCCCATCTCATGACCAGCGGCACCTGTCTGCCTGTCCAGGCCTGTCCACCAGGACCAGTGCTCCGGTGGAACGCGGCCGGCCAGCGAGTCTATGCACCAACTGCCCAACAGGCACATGCCGCCGCCGGTTGAGCTGAACCACTGCGCTCCGCCGGCAAAACCGCCCGCTCCTTTGCAGAAGATGACGGTCATTCTGGGATTGACCGACGAGCCGGGGGAGTAGCCCCGGCTGCTGACCTCGCCCAGCACCGAGCCCCAAGTGCTCGGCCCGTCGTCGAGAACGATGCCGTCAGAGTAGCGGCTCTCGGGATCTGCCCAGGTGATGCCGTAATTTCCCAGCCCGCCCCAGGCTTCCATGTATACCGTAGGCTGTACGTTCAGGCTGGTTTCCAGGCCCAGCGCGGCGCCGTACCAGACGCGGATGCGATTCATGGCCGCTGTGATGTTGGCCAGGTCCTCGTCCAACTCCGCGGTGGTCGGCTGATAGCCCGCAGGGAAGGAACCGGGACTGGGAACGAACAGGACTGGCGTAACCGAGTAGGCTGGCGGCGGGAGGGCGTGACCGGCGTTGCCGGCCACCAAGGTAATCGCGCAAGCTGCGGCTGCGAGTCGGCAGGTGCCCATTTCCCTCCTCCGCGCGGCCGAGTGACGACCACGGTTACACGGCTGGCATCAGTGACCGGCGCTCACCGTTGAAGCGCCAGCGCTGCCTGGTCCCCAGAACCGCGGTGCTTGCCGCGCGTCCCGAGGCGGATGACTATCCCTCGTCACCAGTCCGGAATCGGCCTGTGCTTATCAGTAAGCGGCAAGTGCGCATCCTGACGCACGTGGGCCGTTCGTGCTCGACGTTGCACGTCAAGATGGTCTCCACAGGACGACCGGAAGTATCCCTTTCTTGAATACCTGTTCCGACTTTTAAAGTCAACTTGGCCGCTGTTCTAACAGGCGAGTTGGAACGCTCAGTCGGCTCCCGCGCCCGGCTGATAGCACACACGGCAGGACTCTCCCGCAGCCAGTGCGATCGGCTGACCGGCCACGATCAGCTTGAGTTCGCCGGATTGCGGGACATCGGCAGTGACAGCCGCTTCGCAGTGGGTGACCGTTATCTCTCGCTCGTCTATGCAGACGCTCAGCAGGCGCCCGCGATAAGCCAGGTTGAACCGTAGCGCCTGCCACTGAGGCGGCAAACGAGGGCTTATGTGCAGATCCGTCTCGGTCAGGCAGACACCGCCGAAACCGAACACGGCAGCCATCCAGGCCCCACCCGCGGCAGTGCCGTGAAGCCCTTGATGTGTATCCCCCCGCCCGGTCAAAGATTCGTCAAGGTCCATGCCGGACGAGATAATGAAGTCACGGTAGGCTCGGTCCAGCTCGCCCAGGTCGGCGGCGCCAATGGCGTTGACAACGAAGCTCATGGACGAGAAGTTCAGGCTCTTATCCTTATAGTAATCCCAGTTAGCCCGGCGGGTGGATTCGTCGAAGGCTTCGCGAAACAGGGCCATGGCCATCAGGACGTCGGGCTGGTTCAGAGCCTGAAAGGGGTAGACTTCCTCGAACCAGTCAGTGCGGCTGTCGAGAAGATCGGCGGGGGCTGGATCAAGTTCATAGAACCCCCGGTACTGCTCATAAAGCCTGGTGTCAGGGTCGTACAACAGCGTGAGGCCTGCTGCGATCCGCAGCCAGCGGCGCGGCTCGTCCGCGTTTATCTCCAGCCGGGTCACCGCGTCGGCGTGCGCTTCCGGCGCTCTGCGGCGCAGGTCTTCCAGAGTCTCTGCTGCCCAGCAGAGGTTCCGGGCAGCGAGGAAGTTGGTGTAGAAGTTGTCGGCGCACCGGCAGTGCCCTTCGTCGGGGCCGGTAGCGTCCTCCAGGTTGTAAGCGCCCCGTTCTGCGTCGTGAGTGACGCGCGAGGCCAGGAATCGCGCGGTCTCCACCAGCAGGTCAATGCCGACCCGGCACATGAAGTCCCGGTCGCCTGTCGCCCGGTAGTACTGCATCAGGGCATAGGCCACGTCGCTGTTGATGTGTACGTTGGTACGTGTGAATCGATACCAGTCTCCCAGGCACTCCTCGCCGAAGGGACCTGCCTGCCAGGCAAACTTGGCGCCCCGGTACCCCAGTTTGCGAGCGGTCTGCCGGGCAGGATCAAGCCCGATGTGCCTCCAGTTCAGACAGTTGCGGGCCACGTCCGGCAAGGTGAACGTATAGAACGGCACTATGTAGAGATCAGTGTCGTAGAAAGTGTTGCCCTGATAGTAGTCGCCGCTGAGCAGCTTGACCGGAACGCTCAGCTTGTGGGTATGGCGCGGAGCGGCCGCCAGCAGGTGGTGAAGGCAGAAGCGCATATACCGTTGAGCCGCCGCGTCGCCCTCGATCTGCACATCAGCCCGCCGCCAGAGCGATGCCCAGGCCTGCTCTTGCTCGACCAGCGCGTCGGTGAAGCCCGCAGCCCTGGCCCGGTCTATTTCGTCCCTAGCTCTGACGGCCACGCCGTGCCGCTGGTCCTCCGAGCTGGCCAGGACAATGCACCGTTCGATGGTGATTGGCTGGCCCGCATCCGCCACAAACTCATCCCGGACGTAAGTGCCATCGTGGTGCAGCTCGCCGCAGGTATTCAGCAGCCGCGCCTCTGTGTGGCACACGCGCGACAAACAGAGTCTGACGGCATGCTTCCGCCGCAAGGTCTCGGCGATCAGGAAACACAGACCGGTTTGCAGATCATCCCGGCGTACCACCGCCAGCGTTCGGCGAACGTGAAACTGGCGCTCACCCGTGATCCGCGAGCGCACTGAGCCATCGATCCCCGACAGGACGGAGATCCGGCCGGCGTAATCCAGTGGCGTAACGGTCGCGCGCATGTAGGCGCGGTGCGGGTGCGCCAGCGATGCGAAGCGCTGCACGTCGATGCGCGTCCTGCGCCCCTTGTCATCAGCAAGATCGTAGCCGTAACTATAAAGTCCGCACGAGAGGTCGAGGCACTGGGAGAAGTTGCTGACAGACCCGGGTGTAGCCGAGAGTTCACGGCCATCCACGTAAGCGCGGAATGAGAGCGGGCTGGGCAGGTTCGCCACCGCGGGACTCCTGCCGGCCCCGGCGAAGTGGTCGGGATCCAGATAGGGGCGGTCTCGCTTCGATGGGCGCAGGAGGCCGAACATATCGACCTCGTCGTAGATTCCGTTGAGTATGGTCAACGGGTCTCCGCCGTCGTGGTCCTGCTGCAGGTGTCCGGTCAGGCCGAGGTAGCCGTTGGAAACAGTGAAGACACTGTTGTGCTGAGCGAGGGTGCGGGCATCAAACCGCCGGTTAGTGATGGTCCAGGTGTCTGCCGCACTCATGACAGGCGTTCTTCGGATAGCAGGAGGTTGCGCGCCAGGACAAGTTCCGGCAAACCGCCCGGAACCGTTTCGGTCGCTGCGGTGAAGTCCTGTCCGACAGTGTCCCGGTTGGGCAGGGCTACGGCGCAGCCCACGCCGGCAGCCCGCAAGGCTATGATGCCCGGCTCGCTGTCTTCCAGGCCCACGCAGTGGGCGTACTGGTCCTTCGGAACGGACATCTCGTGCAGCGCCAGGCTGTACAGATCGGGATGAGGCTTCAGGCGGTGTTCGCACGCATCCGAGGCACAGACAAAAGCGTCAAAGACGTCGTTGAAGCCGTCCAGGTGCCGCACCAGGCTTTCACGACAGTTGGCTGACACGGGCCAAGCCCGCACTTTCCGAGCCATAATGGACAGCACCTCTTTCATGCTGGTCTCGGCCTCGTACGAGATCGAGGCAGTGACCAGCGCCACCTTGGCAGGGTACTGGTGGAAATGACGGGCCAGGGTCGCCAGACGCGGTCGCCAGTTATCCAATTCCGCCGCATCGTAGCCAAGTTCCGGCCGCTCCAGCAGATAGGCCCGCAGTGGTTCGTAGAGGGCGTCTGCCTCGTTGTTCAGCCATCCCTTAATCAAGGGGA
>JANQGB010000125.1 GCA_028277545.1 Phycisphaerae bacterium
GACCCGGCGCATGAAGCCCAGGCTAGCCAGGTTGCAGCGGGCCAATCTGCCCACATCGGTGCGTATGTTGCACCCGCCGCGATGCCGCTAACGCCGGCACAGTTCCAGTCTCAACTCGGCTCTACGCCGGAGCAAGCGCTCGCTATAAACACCCTGTTCGCAGATCCTACGTTCTCGGCCATGATGACCTGGATGGGCGGTTGTACAGCAACGCCGGCTCAGGATCTGGGCCCACTCGCGCTACAAGTAACGCCGGGCCTGACGATGGGCGGCATCGTTCGCTTCGGCGGCTATTTCCCCTTGACGAGTACCCTGGAGATCAACCCGACCAAGCCCGAGCATGTGGCGAATCCGGCAGAACTGGTGGATACCGTCTTCCACGAGCTTATCCACGCCGTCGATGACCTCGACGCTACCTGCCAGGCCGCCGGCTCGGCGGCAGCCCCGCTGGCCGGTGCCGCAACCTCGGTCCTGCCCTCGCGGGCGAGTGTGGCCGGCACACCGACAGAGACGGTCTTCAACGTTGCGCAAGGTCCAGGGGCCAGCGATCCATGCGGTGAGTTCATCGATATCAATGCGGCGGCTCAATCGATGGTGACCAGCTCTATCCAGGCCAATATCCAGACCACCGGCATCGGCCAGCCGACGCTGACGTTCGTCAACATGATCATCCGTAGCGACCCGGCAGCGCTTTCTTCTTATGAGACCTGCCGCCGGAGCGCCTGCGCCCTGGGCGGGTCGGCGCGCACGACGGCCCTCGGCACCTGTACAAGTGAGACGATAGCCCAATTCCTGCCGACCTCACTGCTTTCTGCATTGCTTCCGGCCCATCTGCGCTTCGACTCCAGTGCCACGGCGGTGGCTGCCAACCAGGTCGACAAGCTAGACCTGGTAGCACGGTACCTGGTGCATCATCCCGGCCAGACCGTAGAGATCGTCGGGCATGCCGATTCGTCTGGAACCCCCTCCTCGAACCTTACGCTCGGTCAGCAGCGGGCCGACTCGGTGAAGGCCGAGTTGATCGCGCGCGGCGTGGCGACCGGCCAGATCCGGAGCACCTCGTCTCTGGGCGATACCAGTACCATCTCGACCTCAACGAGCGAGCGCTTCCGCGACCGGCGGGTCGAGATCAAACCGTGAGGCAGCCACAACGCTGAAGAATCCTATGGAGAACCAGACGACCACGCCGTGCCGTTTCGAAGCGGTCGAGCCCGCCGGGGTGATCGTGCTGGAGGTCGGCGGCAGGCACGTCCGGGCTACGCTTCAGGGCGCGCAGATCCCGCCGTCAAAAGCTGCCGACGCCGATGCCTTCCTGACCGACCGCGCGCCGCGTGTGGACCTGCGCTGCACGACACACGACGCAGGCCCGCCCACCGTCCTCACGGTGGAGGTGCTCGCCTGGCGCGATAAGTCGGGCCATGTCTGGCAAGACCTGGGGAAAGTGTTGATCGAGCAGGGACTCGCCGAGCCCACAACCGTTCGGGGTTGATCTCCTACGCAACGCCAACCGATTCGGCTATGGATCGTGGAAGGCAGGGCGGCGTTAGAAATGGAGATTCTGTCACGATAGGATAGGCCGGCATGGACAGGAACGGATGGACACGGCGTGTGCAACGATGGCGCGGCGGGCCGATAGAAGATGACCTCACCCCGTACCAGCAGGTGCTGGGAGCGGTGAATCAGGCAGGTGAACACCTCATCGGGGTCACAGACGGGCGGCTTCGAGAGATCACCCTTTCGCTAAAAACGCGAGTGCAAAAGGGTGCCGCGTTGGATGATCTGCTCATCGAGAGCTTCGCCGTGGTTCGGGAGGCGGCGACGCGGGTGGTGGGGATGCGACCTTTCGACGTGCAGGTGATGACAGGCACGGCGCTGCATCGGGGCAAGCTCGTCGAGATGCAGACGGGCGAGGGCAAGACGCTGGCAGCAGTGCTGCCGGCCTGCCTCAATGCGCTGACGGGCCGGGGCGTGCATATCCTCACCTTCAACGACTACCTCGCCCGCCGCGACGCCGCGTGGATGGGGCCGGTCTATCAGTTCCTGGGATTGACGGTAGCGGCTATCCAGGAAGGCATGAGCGTAACGGATCGGCGGGCGGCCTACGAGGCCGATGTCACCTATGCCACGGCCAAAGAGGCGGGGTTTGACTTTCTGCGGATGCATCTCTGCCGCGAACCCGACGCCCTGGTCCACCGCCCTTTCCACTATGCTATCGTCGACGAGGCCGACTCCATCCTCATCGATGAAGCGCGTGTGCCGCTGGTGATTGCCGGGGATCGGCCTACATCGCAAACGAGCCTTTACCGCATCGCCGAAATCGTCGGCGGCCTCGTCGAGAACGTCGAGTGGGAAACCGACGAGAACGAACGCAACGTCCTCCTCAGCGAACAGGGCTTCGATCGGATCGAGGCAACGCTGGCCTGCGGCGACCTGCACGACGCCGACAACTACCTGCTTCTGACCGAGATCAACCAGGCCCTCCACGCTCGCGTGCTGCTGCGGCGCGATGTCGAGTACATCGTGCGCGACGACCGGATCGAACTGGTGGATGATTTTACGGGACGCGTCGTGGACGACCGGCGCTGGCCTGATGGGTTGCAGGCAGCACTCGAAGCCAAAGAAGGGCTGCCGATCCAGCCGGGCGGGCAGATCCTCGGCTCGATCACGTTGCAGCACTTCCTGGAGCACTATCCCCGCCTCAGCGGCATGACGGCCACGGCGCAGTCGGCGGCGGAAGAGTTGGAGGGGTTCTACAGCCTCAAGGTCGTCCCCATCCCGCCCAACAGGCCCTGCATCCGCGAGGATCTGCCGGACGTGGTCTTTACGCACCCTGCGGCTAAGCAAAAAGCGCTCATCAGAGAAATCACCCGCGAGCATGGACGAGGGCGTCCGGTGCTGGTCGGCACGAGCAGCGTGGCAGAGTCGGAACGGCTGGCCGGTGCCTTACGAGAGGCCGGCATCGCATGCCAGGTACTCAACGCCAAGAACGACGAGGCCGAAGCCGAGATCATTGCCCGGGCCGGGGCCATCGGCGCGGTGACGATCT
>JANQGB010000214.1 GCA_028277545.1 Phycisphaerae bacterium
TACGGGGTGCGTCTCGCCGAGCGCAGCCTGCTGGCGCGACTCGATGAGCTCGTAGACTTCACGGTCTGCCTGGTTGATAAACCACTGGTGGCAGCCGCAAGCGGGCAGCAGCAGGCCGCACACTACGACCAGCCGGAATCTTGATCGCGCCATGAATAGCAACTTGATCCCAAGGCGCGAACCTGTCAAGCTGTGCGCCCAGGGCAATCGCATGGCTGAAGATTGGACCGACAACATTAGACAAGTCGCTCAGGTGCTAGCGGAAGCAGACAAGGTCTGCTGCATGACGGGGGCGGGCGTGTCGGCCGAGAGCGGAGTGGCCACTTTTCGCGGCCCCGACGGCCTGTGGGAGGGGCGCCGCCCTGAAGAGGTGGCCACGCCCGAAGCCTTTGCCGCCGATCCCGGCGACGTCTGGAGATTCTACCTGGTGCGCCGTGAGCGGGTCACCGCCTGCGAACCCAATCCCGGTCACGTCGCGCTGGCGCGGCTGGAGGAGATGTGTCCGGAGTTTACGCTGATCACGCAGAATGTGGACGGCCTGCACCGGCAGGCGGGCAGCCGGGACGTAATCGAACTGCACGGCAATCTGTGGATCAATCGCTGCACCGGCGCCGAACGGAACGCCGAGTCGGCGTCCTGCCCTGAGGTGCTGGGCCGTGCCGAGGACGGTTTCACCGAGATTCCGCATTGCCAGGCCTGTGGCTCGATGATGCGCCCGGGAGTGGTCTGGTTCGGCGAGATGCTACCGTTTGACGCCCTGTCCAGGGCGGAGCGGATCGCCTCAGAGAGTCAGGTGATGCTGGTGGTCGGGACCAGCAGCGTGATTTATCCCGCGGCCGGTCTGGCCCAGATCGCCCAACACCGCGGTGCGATCATAGTGGAGGTGAATCCGGACGCCACGCCGCTGTCTTGCAGTGCCGATCATTGTCTGGCCGGCCCAAGTGGCGAGGTGCTGCCGGCCCTGGTAACTGAACTGGGCGAACTGCGCGACGCGCGGTAGCACGCGGCGTGACCTACACCTGCTGTCGCGTGCGAACTCTTCTGGAAGAGGTTGAGGCATGATCTGGCGAACATTCCTCTTGTCGGCGGTCGTATTGGCGGGCAATGGTGTTCTCGCTGTCGCCCAGGCGCGCGGCCAGCAGAGCGCACCGCTGACCGGTGGATTCGCCGACTGCCTGGAGCCGGCGGACGGCGGACGGGTGGATTGGACCAACGGATTCATCCTGGCCGAGGCAGTAGGGCTGGCCGAAGGAGTCGATAAGCAACAGGAGCTACTCGCTCAGCAGGCTGCCAGGACATTGGCCGCCCGTAACGCACTGGCCTTGGCCAGGGGTATTCGCATTGACGCCGACGGCACGGTGGGTGACGTGCGGAATGGCCTGATCCGCGTGCAGGGCGTGGTTCGCGGGCACGAGGTGGTCGAGTCACAGTGGCTGCCGGATGCCGATCCACCGCAGTGCCGGCTTGTGTTGCGCGTGCCACTCTGGGGCGCCACGAGCGTCGCCTCCGTTTTCGCGGCCGCTCAACAGGCGCGGTGCAGGCAGGCCGGCCGCGAGCGCTGGGCACTGATAGTCGATCGAGTCGATGTGTCAGACTTTGTTCTGGTGTTAGACGCTCGCGGTGTGGGGGCCAGGCCGTGCCTCTACCCCGTGGTGAGCTGTGACGGAGGTCGGACGCTGTACGACGTCACCACGATGCGTCCGCAGATGGCGCCCGGGGCGGCGCCTGTACGCTACGTTACCTGCGAAATGTCGTTCGACGATCTACAGGTCATGGTAGAAGACGAGCAATCGCAGCGCTACTCGCTGGCGTCATATCAGGGACCCGGTGATCAGGCCAGGGAGCGACCTGCCGCGGAGCCCACCAGCCGGCCGACTTCCCAGCCGGCGGAGCGCAAGACTTCCAAGCGACGAGCCAAGCGCCGCATGGCGGCACGGATCACGCAGGCCGGCGGCAATCAGAAGACCCAACTGGTGT
>JANQGB010000246.1 GCA_028277545.1 Phycisphaerae bacterium
CTGGATGCAGACACCGACGGCGTGCCGAACGGCTGCGACATCTGTCCGGGCTTCGACGACAACGTGGATGCAGACACCGACGGCGTGCCGGACGGCTGCGACATCTGTCCGGGCTCCGACGACAACCTGGATGCGGACGGCGACGGCGTGCCGGACGGCTGCGACATCTGCACCGGCTTCGATGACAACCTGGATACGGACGGCGACAGCGTGCCGGACGGCTGCGACATCTGCACCGGCTTCGACGACAACCTGGACACGGACGGCGACAGCGTGCCGGACGGCTGCGATGTGTGCGCGGGATTCGATGACACGGAAGATGAGGACGGGGACGAAGATCCCGACGGCTGCGACAACTGCCCATACGACGCCAACGCGGACCAAGCGGACGGCGACGCCGACGGCGTGGGCGACGTGTGCGACGCCTGCCCCAATGATCCGGAGAACGATGCTGACGGCGACGGCGTATGCGGCGACGTCGACAACTGCCCGTCGACATATGACCCAGATCAGGGAGATGCTGACGCGGACGGAGTTGGAGATGTCTGTGATAACTGCCCGGACGTCGTGAACCCCGATCAGGAAGACAGCGACGGAAACGGTGTTGGTGATGCCTGTGAGGATGCAGGCGATGTCCCCGGCGATCTGGACGGCGACCTCGACGTCGACTCTGACGATTTCGACATCTTCTTCGCCTCGTACGGCCGTGGCGAGGGTGATCCGCTTTACAACGTGGAGTGTGACTACGACGAGGACGGCTTCGTCGGGGCAACCGATTACGGCACTTGGTACCGGTACTACCTGAACTACCTGTACGGATAGATGGAGTTCGACTCCGAAGTTCTTGCCACGACGGACTTGGACCGTAGCTATGCGCCGTGTGGGCGCTGTGGCCTGGGGGCGGGTTGCAAGGGGGGCCAGCACGGTGGCCGCACGTGACCTGGCGGCAACACGGCAGCCAGGAGGATCGGTCTCAAGGTGGCCGAGACCGCTTCCGCGGATTTGTCGGCTGCCGCTGGCAGAGCGGCCAGTTGCCCGCTGGTGCAGGCGGATACGCGTTCTGCGTGGACGGATTGCGATACAGTGACGCTGCAATCTTGTGTTTTGAGGTTGACTTCAGTCTGCCGGATTAGTATATTCGGACGCTCAAGTAGGCGAAGCTCGGTAGAGGGCCCTATCGGGCTTACCTGCATTGACCCATCGAACAGATCACATCTATAGGAGAGAATCATGAAGTCTCCCACTGGTATACTCGCTACCGCAGTGTGTGTCCTGGTTGCAATGACATGCCCAGTGCAAGCCGACATCAGTGTCTGGTTCGACCCTAGCAGTTCCATCGTGGACCTCGGGGACACCTTCACCGTCGATGTGCGGGCCAACATTCCGGCAGCAGATGAGATCATTGTGTTCGGGATGGATGCAACCTTCAACAGTCTGATCCTTGATCATAACCCAGTAGTGGATGTGGCGCTTAGCCCGAGCTTCCCCTTCCAAGTGCCTACGGGGGACTCTGACTATCTCGGCGGGCTGGTCGGCGCCTCTCCGGCCGTAAGCGGCAGCGACGTCCTGCTCGCGACAATGACCTTCGAGGCACTGGCGATAGGCACCACGCCGTTGACGGGAGCCATCACGCCCGGTGATCTAACGGAACGCTTCGTTGGGCCCGGAAGCCCTCTGCCCATAGATGTGTCCTTCGCAGACGGGAGCGTGACCGTCATACCCGCACCGGCGGCGGCCTTATTGGGGTTCATCGGCCTCGGATTGGTACCCGCGATCAGGCGTCGATTGAACCGGGCGTGAGACGCCTGATTCATCGGCTTGGCATCAACTCGATCTGACCCCGCGCCTGTCGTACACGGAACCAGGCCGGCAGCAGCTTGCCGCGGGAGTGTTGAGGGAGAACGGGATGCGAGCAAGCTGTTCCTGATTGGCGCCCCATTCGCCCGACGACACTTGTGTAAGTTAGCGCCGGCATGGCGAGAAATAGGGACGACCCACAGCGAGATTTCCTGCCGCCCTGCGTGCAAAAGCGATAAGTATTCAGAAACACCTCGGCGAACGTAACCTGCATCACATCATCCGTGTCTAGCACGGCGTGGTATCAATTCTGAATCGACAACTCGCGGGCAACACGCGGTCCCTGGCACTTGAGCAACACCGAAAGCACGTCCTGGTCGCCGCCAGTCGCCTTGGAGAGCAGCGATTCCTCTGACGGGCCCATACGGCGGGTCCTCCTCCCGACCAGACTATGTAACCGACTTCCCCACAAGAAGGCTACCGCGCTTAAGCGGTGCAACCGGGTGACGCACGTCACCGTCGGGAATCCTATTATCATCATAGCCATCGAGCCCGGTGCAGTATCGCTTTATCGCCGCCAAGAACGAAGGGTCATGGCTCGCGGGCTGAAGATGCGTTTATTGAGAGACGGTCAAATTCTCGGGAATAGTCTGGGCGAAGCGTGAACCTGGGCATGTTCCGCTCGCTTAATAAATGGAAAGACGTGACTGGATCGTACCGCGGTGTTGCGGCGGCGCGCCCCTGTTGATTGCTGACGTGCCAGGGCGAAGTTATCCACCACAGCAGTACAAGTGCTCATCTGAGAGCGGGTACCAGCAGCCCGGCAAGGACAGCCACGGCCTCTTAGCACGCTGTACGCAGTGACCGACGTTGCATCAGCCCTCGGCGCTCTGCTGCCCCGCGCCGGCCGACCCCGTATCCAGAAGGCGCGCCGCGTGCGCCGTCTTTGTGTACCGCTGTACCCGGAAGCGTCTCGGAGGAATTACCATGTCTTGCTTAAGAGTGAGGATGTGGTCGCTGGCCGTTGGAGCTGCGCTGCTGACGGCCGGTACGAGTGTGTTTGCCGACGATGTGTACTGGGTCGGAGGCGACGGCTTCTGGTACGACCCGGCGAATTGGAGTTCGAATCCGGCCCTGCCCGGCGTCGGTGACGACGTGATCATTGACGTCGATGACGGCGAGATCACGGTCACCTACGACTACGACGCCGGCACGACGGAAATCAACAGCCTGACTTGCCAGGAGAACCTGATCCTTAATGGGGGTAGTCTGTCGATTCAGTCGGAGTCGAGTGTCGCAGGCGCGTTCACACTTCAGGCCGGCACGCTGGGCGGTAGCGGTGATCTGACCGTAGCCGGACTGACCACCTGGAACGGCGGGACCATCTTGGGCGTGAGCGGAAGCGAAGAGTACACCGCCGATGGCGGAATGGCTGTGGGCGGCGTCGGCACCCGGTACCTTGACAATCGTGTGCTGAAATTCACCGGAACGCTGGAGTGGACGAACGGCGCGATCCAGTTGCTAAGCAACGCCCAGTGGAACGTGGCCTCAGGTTGCACCTTCAACGCCGGGGCGGACGGTCTCTGGCTGTACGGGACTGCCGGCAGCACCTTCGAGATCGAGAACGGTGGCAACTTCGTGGTCAACGTGACGGGTCCCGACCACAGACTGTGGATCGGCGGAGGTATGAACGTCAACAACAGCGGCAAATTGGACGTGCAGGCCGGGACACTGCTTATGGGTTACACCAGCACCTGCACCCACACCGGGGCCGACATCGACGTGGCCGAGGGCGCGGTGCTCGAGTTCTGGGGCGGTGGGCACGAGCTGGACGAAGACACCACGCTCGACGCCACACACGTCAGGTTCACCGGCACGGAGGTGGACCTGAACGGTCCGTATACCCTCACCGGCGAGGGCCGCCAGACCGAGAGTAATGGCGGGACGGCGAGCTTCACGGGCGCCGTTGGCAACGTGGGCGACTTGGTGGTTAATAACGGCGGTATAGTCAACTTCACCGGCAGCATCGAAGGCGGCGTCGATGACCTGAGCATCTACAACGGGACGGTCAACTTCAGTCACATCCAGGGCACGGTCACCGCGGACACGCTTACTTTGACCACCTACGGCACGCTCACAGGTACGAGTGATCTGACTGTCACCGGGCTCACCACTTGGAACGGCGGCACCATCTCGGGCATCAGTGGAGACGAGGAGTTTAACGCCACTGGCGCAATGATCGTAGGCGGAAGTGGCTACAAGTACTTGGACCATCGTGTGCTGAACTTCACCGGCACGGTGGAGTGGACCGGCGGGTGGATCCAACTACAGAACGGAGCCCACTGGAACGTGGCCTCTGATTGCACCCTCAACGCCGAGGCGGACGGTCTCGAGCTGATTGGAAGCGGTGTTGGTGGAACCTTCGAGATCGAGAGCGATGAGGAGAGCGCTGGCGAATTCGTGGTCAACCTACCTGGTTCCGATTCCATCTTGCGGATCAAGGGAGATCTCCTCTTCAGTAACAGCGGCCGGCTAGACGTGCAGGCCGGCACGTTGCAGATGGGGGCCGGCAGCGTCTGCACCCACACCAGCGCCAACATCAACGTTGCCGAAGGTGCGGTACTGGACTTCTGGGGCGGCACGCATAACCTGGACCAATACACCACGCTCGACGCCTCACACGTTAGGGTCACCTCCGGCACGGTGGAACTGGCCGGTTGGCTCACCCTCACCGGCGAGGACCGCAGGATTGAAAGTACCGGCGGTACGGCCGACTTCATGGACAGCAGCGTAGTCAACGGCTTGCGCATCCTGGAGGTCAGCAACGGCGGGATAGTCAACTTCACCGGCAGCATCGCCGGCGACGTCGATGACGTGAGCATCGACATAGGAGTGGTCAACTTCAGTCATACCGAGGCGACCATTACTGCGGACACGCTCACCCTGACAGACGGAACGCTCACCGGAACCAGTGATCTCACCGTCAGCGGAGTGACCACCTGGGACGGCGGGACCATCTCAGGACTTGAGGGGACCGAGCAGTTTACTGCCAACGGCGCCATGAACGTAGGCGGAACCACTTACAAGAATCTCGACCACCGGGAACTGCATGCCTTCGGCACGGTGACCTGGACAGAGGGGTGGATTCATTTCTACAACCACGCGAAGTGGTTCGTGCAAGAGGGAGGCAAATTCAGCGCCCAGGCGACCCGGCTGGCGGGCAACGGCCTGTTCGAGAATCATGGCGACTTCACGGTAGAGGTGGCCGACCACCTGCTTGTTGCGCTCTGGGACGCTGGGGCAGAAGAGGACGGCTTCGACAACGAAGGAGGTTTCGTCGAAGTGCAGAGTGGCGAACTGACCGTTGTGTCTGCGCCATATGACCAGTCTACTGGCACTACTCGACTATCCGGCGGGAAGATCTCGTCGTCTGAGGGTATGCGTCTTGTGGGCGGTTTGCTCGAGGGCGATGGCT
>JANQGB010000254.1 GCA_028277545.1 Phycisphaerae bacterium
TCGTTGCCCGGGTCGGCCACGCTGACGCCCATGCCGGCCCGGGTCAGCCCGTTCTCGTCGTAGGCCACGCCAGCCAGCAGCGCCTCGTCGGCGAATGTCCCGTCCTGCCGGTTGATGTAGAGGAAGTTGGGCTGCCGATCGTTGGTGACCACCAGGTCCGGCCAGCCGTCGTCGTTGAAGTCGTCCGCCACCGCGGACATGGTCTTGCCGTCCGGGTTGTAGACACCCGCCGCCCTGGTCACATCTGTAAAGGCCCCATCGCCGTCATTGCGGAACAGCGTGCAACTCTCGCCCGAGTACTTCTCCGGGGTGGTGTAGGCCTTGGTGGTGCCGTCCAGCGTGGACCAGATGTCAGTCTCTGGCGTCCAGCGTACGTAGTTGCCGACGAAGAGGTCCAGGTCGCCGTCGCGGTCGTAATCGAACCACAAGGCAGCGGTGGACCATTCCCATGGAGAGGCCTCCTGGTCACCGGCGCTGAAGGCCACGCCGGCTGACTCCGCCACATCCGTGAATGCCGGCGGGTCGGCGCCGTCGTTTTGCAGCAGGTAGTTGCGGCCCACGGCGGTCAGGTAGATATCCTCGTCGCCGTCTCCGTCATAATCCGCGATGGCGGGCCCCATGCCATAGAATGACAACCCGGCCAAGCCGGAGACGTCGGTGAGATTCTCGAACGTGCCGTCTCCTCGGTTGCGGTAGAGCTGGCAGCCAGGCGCTTCGGTCTCCGGCGCCTCACCAGGCCAATAGGTGCTATTGACCAGGAGTACGTCGGGAAGTGTGTCGCCATCGCAGTCCATGAACGCACCGCCGCCGCCGATGGTCTCCGGCATCCACTTCTTGCCCGAGGCGCCGCTGACGTGACGGAAGTCGATGCCGGCGGCGGCGCTGATATCCGTGAAGTCTGGTCTCCAGTCGTTCGATTCCTGAGACGGCGAAGCGTAGACGGCAGGCGTCTCGGGACGGATATAGTCCTCCACGGGAATCGCGCCTACCGATTCTTCTTCCCGGCAGGAGACACAGGCCAGCGCCGCGCTGAGGACGATACACGTCGCGGCGCGCAAGCTGGCACGACGACTGGGGGTGTAGTATCTGGCCAGCGGCATCACTCCGAATACTCCGGTCTACCGTTGACCAGCACGCTGAGCTCCGTTTGGGCACGCTCCGGCAGGCCGGTCAGGTCGTGTACGTGTACGGGTTGCGATTCGAGATTGTCGTGTGGGTGGCTCAGCCGATAGCTGTTGGTGACTTCCGACTGGGATTCGTCGATCTTGTACTTGAGGTAACTGGCCTCGGCCCGCCCGGCCTCGGTTTCGCGACCCAGGGCACGGTAGCACAACATCTGATGGTAGTGGGCCACCCGATCCTCCGAATCGATACCTAACACAGCGTCGAAAGCTCCGATAGCGGACTCAAACTTGCCGTCCAGATAGAGCGTACGTCCCAGGTTGCGCCAGGTGGCCCGGTCCTCGGGGAAGTGCTGCAGCGTTCTGCGGTAGGCGCTGGCGGCTTCGACATATCGGCCGTCCTCCTGCAGGACCTGGCCCCAGAAGTACGCGGTTTGCGGGTTGTTGGAATCCAGCTCTTCACAGCGCAACAGGTTCTGGTAGGCGGTTTCCAGATCGCCGTCACGAATGGCCACACGGGCCAGGTTGCGGTGCCCGTCGAGGCGCTCCGGAACCATGAGCGCCACCTGCCCGAAGGCGGCACTGGCGCCTCTGGTGTCACCCTGCAGCAACAGGCCGATCCCATAATCGTTAAACCGTTGCCATTGATCGGCGGCCACTTTGGTGTCCGTCAACGACCGGGCCGGCTCGGCAGACAGATTCAGCGTGACTTCGTCGCGGCAGATCTCCGTGACGGGTAGATCGGGGCACTCGGAAAAACGCTTGAACCCCTCACGGTTCGTGTTGAAGGCGAATTCCGTGTAGGCCCGATCGAATTTCCGCCACATCAAACGTGCCCGCAACTTGACTTGCGTTGCCGGCGCGGGAGGCACGGCCACGCGGTAGTGGACGGTGTGGGCGGTGCCGGGCCCGATGGTGTTGGTGTAGACCGCGGCGTGTATGTCCTGGGCATTGCGCTTGTTGATTCTCTGGCCGTCACGATCGACCAGCAAAGCACGGAAGTAGTGAGCGGCGGGGTCCACGTGGCGATTCTCGTCGATGAACCCGCTCTGCTGGAGCACGTTCTCCTGGTCATCGAGGACGGTGAACTCTACCCAAGCTTCGTTGGAGTCGTTGGTGCCGCCGGGGAAGGTGTGCCCGACACCCAGGTTGCGAACTACCACGTCGAACACAACGGCCTTCCCGGCCACCAGTACGGGGCGCGTCTGGTCGAGGGCGTAAACGGTCCGCCCCGAACCAGGAGACGATGCCTCGTCGTGGAGGGCGAAGATGTCGATGCGCAGCTTCTCATCCCGCAGGAATGCCTCAACCCGTTTCACGGTGTCCTCGTCACCGCGGATGAAGGGCAGCGCGGTGTTGACGGCCAGGAAACGGTGCGAACGCACCTTGCCATTACGGGCCGACACGTCGCCCAGCGGAGCGTCCTCCAGGGGCATGTGACAATCCTGGCAGCTCCTGCTGGCCGGCGGAAGGTAGAACGTACGGGCAGCGTTATGGGCTACGCCGCTGTCATGCCACGCGGTGTGCTCGTCCTGTCCTCGCAGCCAGCGATAATTGTTGACCGGCTGGTCAAGGCTGACCTTGTGGCAGGTGGCGCAGTAGTCCGATGTTCGGAAGAACGGTTGCAGCATCTGGCGTTTGTGGGCCTCCGGCTTGGCCTTGATGGCGGTGTCGTGCAGGAACGCCCCCACGCTGCCGCTGGGTGCGTCGGCGAAGACGTAGGGATCTTCCTGTTGGTCCGCTATGTTGTAGTTGCCGTTGCCGGTGTTGTTGTGGATGGCGTCGATGGCGTGGCAGGCCAGGCAGGTAAGCCCGGCCTGAGCTTCGGGGCTGCGCCGGTCGATAGGCTCGGTCATGTTACCGGCCAGCATGATTGACGGATCGTGGCACCCTGAGCACCACTTGCTCTTGATCATGCCCGTTCGCCCCTGCCACTGCGGGAAAGACGCCACGTGACGTTGGATACCGGGACCGTCCGCCAGCGACTCGTTACGCAGCAGGTTGATCGTGGCTTCGTAGAACGGATTGTTGAACGAGGCGAATCGGTGAGCGGAGGCAGCCCACTGCTCCACGACGTCGGGATGGCAGCGTGCGCAGGTGTCCGCCCCGATGCGCTCGTTGACCACGAAACCATACTTGTCGAGATCAGGTTCAAGCTTCTCCGGCGACGAGACATCACCGCGGGTAATAATGCGTTCCGGCAGATAGTCACCGGTCGTGGTAGTGGCAGCACTGGGGAAGAACGGGCTTTGGGGCGGAACAAAACCGGCGGGTATGACCCCCGTAGTACGTGCCTGGACAGATTCGTGGGAGTCGTCGAGGAACGCAGCGAGATCCCGTTGCCTGGACCCTGGACCGTTGTAGGTGCCCCTGTCCTGGGCACGGCGCGCCTCGGCGGTCAGTTGGAGGCCACGATTGCTGAAGCCGTGTCCGACCACCAGGGCCGCCGCCACGCAGACCACGACCGTGGCGAAACGCCTATAGTTTCTTGGCGCCGGCCGCACATAGGAAACCGCCCGATGTACAATATAAGCCACCGGAACAGCGGCGGCCGCTAAGACATGAGTCCACCATACCCAGTTATGCTGACGTGAAGCCGAGGCGTAAACGATAAAGGGTCCGGTACAGGCCAGCACCAGGCCGGCGGCCACGAACAGGCTGCCAGACACAATTGTTCGCCGCCGTCGCCTCCGCCACACGCGTGGCAGGTGCGTGGCCGCGAATGAGAGCATCATCAGCACCGTCAGGATGCCCAACCCGGTATGGGAGAGCACCACGACTTGAAAGAGCTTGGAGATCGACGTTGACTCGTGTGCGAAGTAAGACGCGACTGGTCCACCCAGGTGGTCAGCCACTCGGTTGGCCAGCAGATAGAGCGTGTTGGCCAGCATCAGTCCGGCCAGCACCAGGGCCGTCGTCAGCCAGCCCCGCTGCCGGCGGGAAAGAAGGCTGCGGGGTCCGCGCGGCTGTTCGTGCTCCGGCTGACTGCCCATTTAGAACGCTCTCCGACAATAGTAGGCCGATCACGGTTCCAGTCTGACATAGAAGTCAGTTGAGCCACGTGTGACACTGTTTCTCCGCCCGTGCCCGCGCCGGTCTGAGACCGCCGCGACCCGACGCACGCCGGTGGCGCCACACGACTCTGGTGCGATGAGCGGGGGATTGTAGGCGTGGAGGGTCGCCGATGGCAAACCGGGTGCCTGGGTGGTTCGCCGCCCGCCGTACAGGTCGAAACAGGCGACGGCGCCGCGTGCCAGGCCACAGCCGGCATCACTTCCTGCCAGCTATCGAAGACGTCGGAAGAGGATGGCCAGGAACAGCGGGCCACCAATTATGGCAGTCATGACACCGATGGGCAGCCGGGCGGTGAAGTCGCGGTCAAGCAGGTAGCCGTAGAGCGCCGGGACGATGGCGCTGAGCCAGTCACAAACGATGAGAAAGGTGCCGCCCAGTAGTGCGGAGACAGCCAGCACGAGCCGGCAATCCGAGCCGAACACTCGCCGGGCAGCGTGCGGCACGATCAGACCGACGAAGCCTATCGGACCGCATATGGACACGATGGCTGCGGTGCCCAGGGAAACGAAGCCGATGCACACCGCCTGAAGACGCCCGGGACGCACACCGCGCGTAGTGGCCACCTCGTCGCCAAGCTCGTATTGATTCAACGCCTGAGCCTGCATGAGCAGAGCGCCCCAGGCGATCACCAGAATCGGCAGCAACATGAGCGTCTCGGTGAAGCCGACAGTGTCGAGCGAGCCCATCATCCAGCCCATAATCAGGAACGTCTCATGCTCGTCCGCCAGAAACATCACGAACATCATCAGTGCCGAACAGAGCAGCCCGATGGTCACGCCGCCAAGCAGCAGGCTGTTGCTGGAGAGCCCGCGGGTCGCCCTGGCCAGCAGCGCCACTGCGCCCACTACCGCGGCCGATCCGGCGAACGCGCACAGAGTCACTGGCGAGACAACGAGGCTGGACGCGCTCAGACCCAACTGGATGCCGATCAGCGCTCCCAACGATCCGCCACCGGCGATGCCCAGGGTGTAGGGAGTGGCCAGCGGGTTGCGAAACAGCGTCTGGAACACGGCACCGCAAATCGCGAGAGTGGTACCAGCCAGCAGGGCCTTGAGCGCTCGCGGCAGGCGCTGACCGAAGGCGATGGCGTGATGGGTGCTCTCAGGCTCGCTGAGCGAGCCCCAGGCATCGAACAACCCCAGTCCTACGGTGCCTATGCCCGGACTAATGAGGATCGCCAGCGCCGCCAACGCAGCACAGACCGCGATCGAAGCGGCGAAACGGCGCGGCGTCAGGACGCTCATGGGCGGTCCTCCTGACTCGCTGCCGCCGGTTGCCCGGCCATGACCGGCCACACCAGGCGCTGCCCGTCCGCCGTGTCCGTAACGCCACGGAATGCCACGCGATATACGTCTGCCAGCACCTCCGGCTCCAGTACTTCACGCGGAGGGCCGGCGGCTGCCGCCCTGCCGGCGTGGAGCAGCAGAAGACGATCGCAAAACCGACCGGCCAGGTTCAGATCGTGCGTCGCAACCAGCACCGCCAAGCCCGTCTGGCGAGCCTGTGCTGCCAGGATCGAGAAGAGGTGTAGCTGGTGATAGGGATCAAGCGCCGCGGTGGGTTCGTCGAGAACCAATAAGCGTGGCTGCTGTGCCAGGGCGGCGGCCAGATGGACCCGCTGGGCTTCACCACCGGACAGCGTCTCCATCCGCCGATCGGCGAACTCGGATGTTTCCGTGCTGGCGAGTGCCTCATCGGCGATGCGGACGTCGTCCTGCGATTCGAACAAGCGGTGTTGCCGGTAGGGGAACCGGCCCAGGAGCACCACCTCGCGTGCCGTGGCACCGGCCGGACTCACCGGCTTCTGCGGGAGGAAGGCCGCCAGCCGAGCCCGGGCAACCGCAGAGAGACGGGCAACGGGCTGGCCGTCCAGCGACACCTGCCCCTGCGTAGGAGTTAGCAACCCAACGACCAGGCGAAGCAGCGTACTCTTACCCGCGCCATTGGGTCCGATGATACCCCAAGTCTGCCCCGCTGCGATGCGAAGATCCACCGGCCCGAGGAACACATCCTGACGCGGATACCCGAAGCGCAAGCGATCCGTTTGTAGAATAACGTCGCCGTCACTCATCTGCGATCGCCTGGGGGTGAAACAGGGCCGCCAGTCGCCTGGCCAAAATGGTGATCCGCGGTGAGGGGTACAGCACGAAGTCGTCGGTCAGTAGAT
>JANQGB010000278.1 GCA_028277545.1 Phycisphaerae bacterium
TCGTTGATCTCCAAGGCACGCTCGTACCGTTTGACAGCCTCATCCAACCGGCCCTGCTTGCGGTATATGTGGCCCAGGGCCTGAACCGCCGGCAGGTATTCCGGCATGATTTCCACGGCTTTGACGAAGTACAGCTCAGCCTGTTCGTACCGCCCGGTCTCGTAGTAAACCTGCCCCAGACGAGAGTAGCACTTACCATAGTCTGGATTTGCGGCTATCGCCCGCTCAAGTGTGACAATGCACTGCTCGAAACGCCCCAGGCGGAATTCAGCCATGCCGACCAGTTGGAGTATCTCGCAGGCCAGCTCCTGTGGATGCTTCGCCAGGTCGATCCTGCCCGCCTCTATCGCGTCGACGTAGTTGCCCTCGCGGTAGTGCGCCCAGCCCACATCCTCCCAGACGCCGGGCACGTCGGGGTAGACCTCGGCGATGCGGCGTGCCTTGTCCAGGTTGGACTCGTAATAGGACAGGACCTCCCAGGTGTATCCGCACAAGGCGACCGCCCCGACGGCACCAAGGCCCCCAGCCACGACGGGAACCGCGCGACTGCCGAGGCGTTTGGCGAGCCAGGACACGGCGTGAACCAGGAAGACGCCGGTTATCCATAACAGACCGATGTTCGGAAGGTACACGTAGCGATCGGCCGCCATGACGTCGCGGGCCGGCATCAACGGCAGGGTCGAAGCGATGGTTGCGCCGAACCACAGCAGCCCCAGCACGCCCAGCCGCGTCCAGCGCCAGGAGACGACGGCGGCGGCCGCCAGCAGAACAAGCGTAAGCAAGGCCCCGGGAATGCCCGGGTGTGACCATTCCACCAAGGTCTCGGGGGGGTGCCACGGCGACATGTTGATGGGCAGGAGATAGTGCTGGAAGTACCACGCCAGCACGAGAACAGTCCGGGCCAGGCCCGAGCCGTGCAGTTCCTGCTCTGCCCCCTGGAACATCTCACTGGCCGAGGTGCTGGCGACGTTCAAGGCAGTGAACCCGGCGGTCAGGGCGGTTCCGATCCCCCAGACGATCCACCACCGGCGATCGGGCCAAAGGTGTCGGGCCAGCGGCAGGAGTACGATCAGCACCGGCAGCCCCACCCTCACCTTGCTGGCCATGGCGAAGACCAGGAATATGACAGCTAACACCGCCACAGGCCAGCGACGGCGAACCAGGTAGTCATCCATGGCAATCAAAGAAGCCAGCGAGAACAGCGTGGCCAGCAACATCATCCTGCCGTTCAGCCAGCCCACGACCTCGGCGGCGAAGGGGTGCAGCAGAAACAGAACCGCCGTCACAATCGCGGCTGCCCGTCGCGGCTGGAGTCGCCCTACCAGCCAGTAGACCAACACGCCGTTGAGCGCATGAATGAGCACGTTGGTCAGGTGAAAGACCCAGGCGCCGGCATCCGCGCCCCCGGTGTGTGGAGTCAGTCCGAACGCTTCGAGGATGGCGAAGTCCAGCGAGAAGCTGAGCATGGGCAGGGGTTGATAAAGGTCCCGATGCACGATGGTCACCAACTGCCAGGCGTGGGCGAGCGAGGGATGGTTCACCAGGACGTGGTTGAGGACCAGATGAACGTCGTCACCACTGAGGAAACTGCCCTGTAGTGACGGCAACCCCATTACCACGCCCACCAGAAACACACCGGCCGCGGCCCATAAGACCGGCTGTCTCGAGGCGTTGTCCGTGTTTGTCTTCGGTTCCGGTTCCATCCCGTTGGTCCGTTCAGTTGGGGTCATGGCCCCAGGGGCAGCAGTGGGAATTGGGCGTTAGTGCCAAAACCCCACTTCGGCCTCCAGGGTAGCATATCCGCAATTGCCGCCGCTAACCAACTATACAACAGAGGATTACAACATTTCTCCAGATGTTTCACGCTCCTGGCACGGGGCTTGCCGTATACAAGGGCGACGCAGCCTCGAACCCGGCGAGGGAGAGAGCCTCAGGGAGAGAGAGGCGGCGTTGATCAGGCGTCTGGCCCATCGACGCCAATGCCCCGCAGGCTTATTGGGGGATAAGCCTGCGGGGGCGGAACGCGAATGCTGGGGAGCAGAACGAACGTTCCCAACTGTGAGGGGGCTCCGCACTGGGGAGAGCGGAGTCTCCTCCTTTTGTGCGCCGCCAGGCCGATTACCGGCCCCATCGCTATCCAGCCACCGCGAGTGCGGTCTTATCTTGTGGGATCCGTAAATCCAGCGGCACCGGGGCACACGGGCGCAGACCGGCGGGCACGCGCCGTGAGGTTCTGCGATCCGGCCGTACGGTCGCCGGACAACGCCAGGCCCGCTGGTCGCTGGCTCACCGCAGTCCTCGGCGATCAGGACTCGATTCGGCGATCCGGGAGAGCAACAAATGGGCACCCGTGCCAGACGGTAGTCAGTGGCTGGCTCTGCTCAGCGAGCAGCGCCGGCCGTCGTAACGCGCGGGCAATCGAAGAGGTGACACCATGACCACGGTGTTTGTGGTCCTGCTGGCATTTGCAGGTCCGATCGGACCAGCTTCCGATGGCCAGGCTCAGCCCGTGACCGTTCGGGCAACCGGCGTGGGACGCCCTCCTGCGCGCCTGACCGGCACCCAGGCCCGCCTGATGGCTCGCCGGGCAGCGGAAGTGGTGGCGGTACGCAATCTGGCCGCCAAGCTGGCCGGCCGGTCGCACGACTGTACCGGAGGGAACATGCCGACCAACACGATGCGGACGGTGATGCGGGGGTACCGCTACGTATCGGCGAAGGAGTTGCCCGACGGGACGGTCGAAGTGGTGGTTGAAGTGACGGTCAGGGACCTTCCGGGGAAAGCTGTAGAAGTAGTGTCGTCCGAGGCGAACTGGGAGATGGAACTAAGGAGCATGCGTCAAGCACTTCTGCTTGAGCGCCGGCGGCTGGAGCTGCGCATTGAACATGCCGAGCGAGAGGTAGCAACATTGGCAGCCGCGTTGCGCCACTTGGAGGCCGTCCTCAGCGAGGTAGACGCGGAGCTATCCGGCCAACGCCGCCCCGACGTCATCGGTGACGGGCTGATTCTCGAGGCGGACTGTGTGACCTACCCGGTCACTTCGGCGGGTCATTCCATCAGCTCGGTATCATCCACGACGTCATCCAGGTCGTCGCCGAAGTCGTCGAGCCAGCGCTCGGTCTCGGCTTCGGTCAGCGATCCAGGCTTTTCGGATGGTGCGGGCGACGGGCTGGCTTCCTCGGCCTGGGGCGGAGAGAAGAGCTCGAGGGCGAAAACCTCCGAGTCTATGCAACGCGAGCGGCGATAACGGGCGGCATACTGGATGGCTCGATCCGTGGTAACGATGGTCAGCGCAGTCGGCGCCGGAGATTCGGCGATGTCCTGCTCTATCACTTCGTCGGCGG
>JANQGB010000435.1 GCA_028277545.1 Phycisphaerae bacterium
CGGATCGGGCGGATCGAGTCATTGGGCGCCCGGGAGCCCGCATCTGTGTGCTTCCTTACCTGAGAGGGCGCAAATTCACGCCGCGGCAGAAAGAGCGGCGGAGGCCCGCCGTCGCTCCAGTTTGGCTGCGAACGCTCACCTTGCCCAAACTCACAACATCACAACATGACCACATCACAACATGCCCCAGTCCCCCGGTCCTCCAGTCCCCCGGTCCCGCGGTCCTGCCCCCCCCTCAGATCTTCCATCCCTCGCGGTAATCCGGCTTGAGGAAGCGGTTGAGTTCGGGGCGGTTGGTGCAGCTCATTTCGGGGCCGTCCCAGTCGATGCGTTTGCCGGCGCCGGCGCGCATGGCCAGGACGCCGAGCAGGACGGTCTCGACGAGGGGGCCGGAGTAGTCGAAGTTGGCGCAGGCCGGTGCGCCGCCGCGGCAGGCGCGGAAGAAATCGGCCTGGTGTGTGCCTCGGATGCGGGGGATGGTGGGCTTGGGCCTTGGGAACGCGCGATGGGCCTTCTCGGGGATCATACGGCACCCGTTCCCGAATGTGCCGATCTTCATGATGCCTTTGTCGCCCACAATGACGGAGCCGTTGGTGCCGAAGTTCCGGTTGTACTTCTTCTCGAGTTCAACGACAAACGGCGGACGGTTCATGGCAAAGGAAGGCACAAGGTCAATGTGCCCAACGGTCTTCTTGCTGTAGGGCTGCCCTTCCGCGAGGCCGTCGTACCAGTAGACGGTGACAGGCGGCATGTCGCCGCGCTCGGGGAAGTCGAAGCGGATACGGGTGCTGACGGAGTAATACTCATCGCCGCCGCCGCGCATATCTTCCACCTCGACCGAGGTCGGGCTTCCGAGCTTCAGTGCCCAGTGGACCGGGTCCAGGACATGATTGCCCATGTTGCCGATGGAGCCGTTGCCGAAATCGCACCACCTATGCCAGGAGTGCCGATGCAGACCTGGATGGTAATCACGGTAGGGGGCAGGACCAAGCCAGTTCTCCCAGTCGAGTCCTTTGGGGACCGGGCGGGAGGCGGGACGCTTCACACCGATGAGCCCGTTGGCGCGGTCGCTCCAGCTGTAGACGGTCCGCACCTCGCCGATGGCTCCGGCCCAGATGTACTCGCACAGACTGCGAGCGCCGGCGCATGAATGCCCGTGCTGCCCCATCTGGCTGACAACGCCATGACGCTTGGCTTCCTCCGTGAGCTGACGCGCTTCACCGATTGTCAGCGCCATCGGCTTCTCAACGTAGACATGGATGCCCCGCCGAACGGCCAGAAGCGCCGCCGGCGCATGATGGTGGTTGGGGGTGGCAATGGCCACCGCGTCCACCTCGTCGGCCATCTCCTCGAACAGTTTCCGGTAGTCGGCAAATGACCGGATTTTGGACACATCAGCGGACGGCTTGACGCTACGTATCTTGTTCAAGGCATGGCGGATCCGGCGTTTGTCCGGATCAACGAGAGCCACAACATTCTCTTTGCAGATCTGGGGGAGAAGTGTGAGGCCATGTCCGCCACAGCCGATGAGCACTGCACGCACCGCCTTCTTTGGCGTCCCCTTGTCCTCGCCCCAAACACTGCAGGCTGCAACACCCCCGATTCCCGCGGCAGCTTTCTGGAGAAACTCTCTGCGATTAAGGTCGCCCTGCATGGCCTTTTCCCTTCTGAAGCTGCGGCGAAGCAGGCGCCGACGGCGCCTACTTGATTATACCCCTAGCACCCTGCAGGGCAACCGGTTCCACAAGAAAGATCGATGTAACTCCAACGCTGTTTCAGCACGATTCCGCCGCGAATGAAAGAGAATCAGTATCCTAAGATCGCGTTTCAGGAAACAGCAGCCCGAACGCCGGCGCCGCCCAAAGATAGGTAGGTCCGGACGGCTCGGACGGACTGGGGGGGCCAACCCCGAGACAGAAGCCAGGCCGGCCCGGCGGTTCGGTCCTACTCACCGTGGAATCTGCAG
>JANQGB010000560.1 GCA_028277545.1 Phycisphaerae bacterium
ACCGCCGTCAACCAGGCGAGCGGAAATGTTCGGCAGATCGCCAGCGGCCAGAAACTGGTCGAACTTGTCTGCAGCGAATCCGTCCACGGAAATCAGAATCAGTGCCACCTCGGGTCTCTTTACGCCCGAGTCAAGGTGTATCGGGCGCTTGTCCTGCTGGCTGCACCCGCCTGGCATGAGCAACAGCAGAGCCCACAACAGGACTGGGGCCATTCCGAGACGTAGCGGTGTGCAACGTAGCATGAGAATCATGGTTTCCCCGGTTGAATGGCCGGTGCGGAAGCCGGGCTGGCCTTGGACCGGCGTTCGCGGCGGGCTTCCGCCACCGCGGCAGCCTGCTCCGCAGCAGAGAACACGCGATATACGACGTACGGCATCTGGCTGCTGCTACGCCGCCGCCGATTCTGGGACGTCTCCGGCACCGTTGCGCCAGGCGGCGGATAGATCAACTCGCAGAACGCAGGCATGGCGTCCAGTTTGCGGCGGAACTTCAGGTGATCGTCGTCCACGATGACGTAGTCGGCCCCGAAGTGATTGCGGATGTCCTCGTTACGGATGCGCACCTTGCGCCTGGTGGCTTGGTCGTTATCGATCAACGGATTCGGGGGATACTCATGCTCATGCCACATCGGGGCGTTGCCGCGGGCAATCATGCGGAACCGCTGCCAGAGTACCGGATCGCTGTTGTGCGTGAACTTGGGGTCCTTGCCCACGCAGTAGTTGTTGTGGTGGTTGTGGTAGAAGTACACGGGATACACATCCCAGTCATCGGTGAATACAACGGAGTCTTTCGGCGAGTTCTCGATCAGAAAGGCCATCATTTCGCGAATGGCCGGCAGGTCGTACTTCGGACGGGTGGAGCGCTGCTGGCTGGCTAAGCGCGGGCCGGCAATCAATAGCAGCGCGGCGAACACCGTGATCACGCCGAGCGCCATGCCGGCCAGGCCGCTCCAGCGCACGCCATGCGATACCGCCAGGCGACGTGGGCACCACCTCCACGCTGCTTCCGCCAGGATCACTACCGCCAGGCCCAATAGCAGGAAACACCACCAGGGAACCTCGAATAGCCACCGGCTCGCGTCCCAGCCAGGCGAAGCCAGGTAACAAGCCGCCACCGCGGCACACACGGACACGGAAGCTGCCACGGGAACCGCCAGACGCTGACTGAAGCGTCGGTCCTGCCCGGCAGTCGTAGATCGGTGCTCCGCCCAGTAGCGTACCATCGGAACAACAGCGTAGGCGCCCGCCAGGAGAGACCAGAGACGCCATTCCGCGGTTAGTACGTTGATCTTCAGATCGCCCTTAGAGAGCCAGAGGGCGAGCATCAGGGCTGCGCTAAGGCCCAGGAGAGTGAGGCCAAGGCCAATCCGGCCAGACCTGTTGGCCGGTCTGCGCAGCCACCCGAGCAACCGGACGTACCAGTCACTTAGAACCGGACGGGACAGTAACGCCGCTGCCAGCAGGGCGAACGGCGGCCAGTACTCAATGAACCGCCGCGACTTGAACATCAGTACCGCAAACACGAAACTCATCAGCAGCACGGACCATGACCTGGCACTCACCCGCGGCCCGGCACGCAGTCGCATAGCAACAGCGGCCGCCAGTGGGATCAGCGTCCAGGCACACTGCTTCCACATCCACCAGAGGTCTTTCTCGTAGGGCTTCCACTCGGTGCCCACCCGTATGTCGGCGCCGAGCCCGGTGCCAAACACCTGCAACTGCAGGAACTCCAGCATGCCGCCGAAGTAGGGATGGGTGCGCACTCCAACCAGCCAGCCCAGCAGCGTCCACATCCACAACCGCCAGGAGACGCGGTCACCGCGCGGCCCGAACACACCGGCCAGCGCGTAGCAGATCACGACCAGCGGACCGAATATCACGCCGCCCATATAAAGATGCGTGTAAGCCGCCACGGCCAGACCCGCCAGCGCGTAGCGCCGCCTGAACATCAGCGCAATGATGACCAGCATAAAGAGCAGCGACGGCGCAATCGCCCGCACGAAGGCGTGCCGATAGAAGAACTGCGCGGGCATGAGCAGGTACAGAGCCAGCCACAACCACCGGCACCGAACACGCTGCGTCATCAGAATGAGCTGGAACAACGTCAGACACGCCGCCGAGAAGTACGCCACCGCCCACCGGCCGCCGGTCAGGAAGTCACCGCGCAGCCACTTGCCCGCATAAACGAACGGGCAGAGCAGTACGTGGAAGCCGTAGTGGTGGTTGACCCACTCAGAAGTAACCTCGGTCAGCCAGACATGCCGCAGCCAGCGGAACTCCTGCGGCAGACCGATCTCCGGCACCAGGACGGCCATCTTGACATGGTTGTACGAGTCGTTGCCCGCCACGCCGAACTCGGCGCCCGAGGGCCCGCCGCTGCCGGCCAGCATGAAGTTCGTCACGCAGAGACCGATGGCGAAGACAGACGCCAACTCCAGCAGATGCCACCAAGACCACCACGGCTGGCGCGGCTGTTCCTCCCAGAATGAGTCGGGGCTTTGTGCCAGCCGCTGGATTGACATACGCGTGCGCCCCGTACGCTAGGCCCGGCAGTTATGCCGGGGTCGATTCGCCGCGGTTTCCGTCGAGCCCGCTCAAACGGGGTCGCACCTGCTGCACAACCATTCCTTGACCCGGCACGATCGCCGGGCCAAGGGCATAGACCGTCCCAGCCGACCTCCCATCGATGCCGGGTCGTTCGTTGGCATTCTACACTCGGCCTGATGAACCCCAACAGCACGTTCTGCAGAGCCGTGCCGCATGTCGTTCAGCGGCTGGCTAGCCGCCGGTCGTCTTGAGGAACCCCACGCTGGAGGCGAAGATTTGCTCGGAAGCCTCGCGGGGACTGCCCGCCACGTCCTCCTCCTCGAGGTCCTGGAGGTTGGCCAGGCACAACGGGCAGCCCACCACGTCGAGATGGAACTGGGTGTAGGATAGCCAGGGCTCTTCCAGCACGCCGAGCAGGTACGATCCCAGCGTGCTGCGCTTCAGGCAGGTCAGGCGGCGCTCCCGCCAGACGCGGGCCACCGTCACCTCCGCTGAGGCCTCGTCAAGAGCCGCCAGCTCCGTCTCGTCAGCCTCGCCGAGGAATTTCTGCAGCTTGGCGATGGCCCGGAACTTGATCCCCGCAACGGACTTCTGATCGATCTCCAGTAACTCCGCAACTTGTAGGTTGCGCCAGCCGGCATAAAAAACCAGTTCGATCACCTGCAAGTCGTCGAACGCGTCCCGATCGCGCAGCTCGTGAATCAGCCGGCGAAGCACGTCGGCCAGCACGGACTCCTGCACGCGAACAGCCTCCGCCCGCACGGCGACCCCGCTGGGCGTCTCACCGGTCGGCGGGAGGATCTGGTCCCACCAGCCCTCGTCGTCCTCCGGAGCGTTGATGGCGGCCATCTTTTTGCTGCGCAACTGGTCGCAGAGCTTGTATCGCAGGATGGTGAACAAGTAGGTTTCGAGTGAGCGATTCCGGTCGTAGTGATCCAACGACTGGGTGAAGCCGATGAAGGTCTCCTGGACCAGGTCCTCCGCGTCGGAGAAGCGGGCGATGCGGCTGCGGGCGAAGGCCAGCAGCCGGCCCTGGTAGCGGGCGATCAATTCTCGCCAAGCGCCCTGGTCACCCTGGCGAATTTGATCCACCAGGAATTCGTCTGCCCCCTGTGCTTCCATGCAATCGCTGCCTGCAGATGGGAGGTTACCGACAGCAGCGCATCATAAGGTAAAGCTGGGTAGTTCGCTAGAAGCCGTTGGACATCGCCACCAGGAAGCCACAGATTCCGACAAACGCGATCGCGCAGATGATCCGCAAGGGCCAGGTGAACTGTCCCCGAGTCCCCGAATCCAGGAACAGGTATGCCAGGTAGATCATGGCCACGAGTAAGGCAATAAGAAGCAGGATCTGAAATCCCGCCAGCCCTCGCATGGAGCCGACCAGCGGCGCGGCGACGGGAGCGTGGACCTGCGTTGGAATCGTGCCAGCGACCGGGGCCTCTGGCGCCGGCAGCGGAGCTTGCACATACCCGGTGTCCGCATACTGTCGGAGCTCGTCAACCGAGGGTGGCCCGTAAGCCTGCCCAACCAGCAGATCGGCGGGCAGCGTCGGGCGACCAATACCGATAGAGGTGCCGACGCTCCGTTCAACCGTTGCAATCTCGTTGGCAATCTCCAGACGCCGGCCGTCGACTCTGGTGGCAACTCCGTCGTGCGCAGTAATCCGCGCCGCGTAGGCCTGCGCTTCGGCCAGCGCTGCGAGTTTGTCCTGTTCCGCGGCTACGGCAGCGCGGTGACCTTGACGGACCGCGGCGCCTCTCAGCAGCACCAGACCCGCCAGACCGACTACTGCGGCGCAGCCACCGACCGCGACAATCATGCCCAGGCCCCTGCCCAGGCCGCTCAGCCACTTCACCAGCAGCACGAACAGCAGAAGCCCGATCAAAAGGCCCACTATTATGGCCAGTGCTCCTGGTAGGACCATCTCAACACCCCTCACAATTGCCCAGTGGTCCGCATTCGCCGTCGTCAGCCGCTTGATCGCCAGGGCCGGCGTCGGGCTCGGCCGGACCTGTGACGGCTGCCGGCACAGCGGCAAGGAACTGTGGCTTGGGCCGCCGCCCGCGGGCCAGGATCAGCAGGACCAGAAACAGCAGCGAACTGAACACCAGGCCCACAACCGTCCCGATGAAATCGTCCTCGTGCGTCAGAAACCCGGGTATCGACATGGCCGTGATGGATGCCCCCATGCCGGTCATGGCCGCGGCGATCATGAACGGTCGCGCCGTCTCCAGCCAGAATCCGGGGCGCTTTCGCTGCGTCGTCTTCCGCAGGGCGAAGATCAGGAACGAGAAGCAGGCCACACATCCCGTGATGTAGCCCATGTAGTTGGAACTGTCGACCACGAGTACCTGCTTGGCGGTCGAGGGCAGGTGCCTGAGCCGAATGGGACCAGCGTAATA
>JANQGB010000706.1 GCA_028277545.1 Phycisphaerae bacterium
TGTACAGTGGCAAGAACAGGGTCATGAGCCGGCTTCGCGAGTCCCAGGCTCGCATGGAGGAGATCTGGTAGGCGAGCGCCCCGATGTTGTCCTGCCCCACGATCGAACAACTCGAGCAATTGGCTGGCGGCCTGCTAGCCGACGACGAAGCAGCGACGATCCGGAGCCACGTGGAGTCCTGCACTACCTGCGGCGCGCAGTTCGAGGAATGCCAGGCCAACCAGGCCTTCGCCCTGCAGGTCCGCGACGCGCTGGGAGCCGGAGGTGCCACGTTGGAGGCAGCCCTGGCGGGCGATGCCGCCAGAATCGAGACCAGTTCGCTGGTCTCACCCGCGCCGCGCGTCGAAGGCTACCACCTCATTCGCGAGATCCATCGTGGCGGGCAGGGGGTGGTCTACGAGGCCTTTCAGGAGGCCACCCGCCGGCGGGTGGCGCTGAAGGTGCTCCTGGGGGGGCCTTTTGCCGGCCGGGCATCGAAACGCCGCTTCGAGCGAGAGGTGGAGTTGGCCGCCAGCCTGCGCCACACCAACATCGTCACCATACATGACTCCGGAATCGCCAGCGGCAACTATTACTTCGCCATGGACTACCTGGAGGGACAGCGGCTTCACGACTATACCTCCAGGAACGACCTGTCAGTGGAGCAGAAGCTGAGACTGTTCGTCAGGGTCTGTGACGCCGTGGCCCACGCCCATCAGCGCGGCGTGATCCACCGTGATCTGAAGCCGTCCAACATCCTGGTCGATAGCGACGGCGAACCGCACGTGCTCGACTTCGGACTCGCCAAGCAGATCGAGGACGATGACTCCCAGGCGGCACGCACTATCGTGTCGATGGACGGTCACGTGCTGGGCACCCTGGCCTACATGTCGCCGGAGCAGACCCGCGGTAACGCCGACGGCATTGACGTCCGCACGGATGTGTACTCTCTGGGTGTCATCCTCTACGAACTGCTGACCGGCGAATTCCCCTATCCCGTAGACGGCCAGCTCACCGAGGTCTTCCAGAACATAACCGACACGCTGCCCGCGCCGCCCAGTGCCTGGGCTCGCCGGCAGGGCCGCGGCGATTCGACTTCCGGCGGCTTCTCGCGTATCGATCACGACCTGGAGTCGATAGTGCTCACCACGCTGGCCAAGGAGCCGGAGCGGCGCTACCAGTCCACGGCGCACCTTCGGCAGGACCTGCAGCACTACCTGGCGGGCGAACCGATTGACGCCAAGCGGGGCAGCAGTTGGTACGTTCTGCGCAAGACGCTGCGGCGGCATCGCATCTCGGTTGGAGTGGCTGCGTCCTTCGTGGTCGTCGTGCTGGCGGCCCTGGTGGTTTCGACCATGTTCTGGCAGCGCACCAGTGAACAGCGTGACCTGGCCCGCGAGGCGCAATCCCTGGCCGAGCAGGAGGCCGCCAGCGCTCTGCGCCAACTGTACGCCAATCAGATTGCGTCGATCGACGGTGCCTGCAGGAGCCACAGAATCGCGCTGGCCAGGCATCTCCTCAATGAATGCCCGCCGAGTCTACGTGGCTGGGAATGGCGCTGGTTGCATCGCTGGTCTGATCGCAGCCTGGTCACTCTGCGCGGACACCACACGCAAATTGCCTCGGTTGCGTTTGCCCCGGATTCGCGTCGCCTGGTGACTGGCGGGCTCGATGATGCCGTCCGGATCTTTGACGCCCTCACCGGCGAAGAGCTCTATGCCAAAGTCCACACCAGCTCGACTCGGGCCGCGGAATTCAGTCCTGATGGGCAGCGCATCCTGTCTGCCGAGCGGGGCGGTATCCTGCGGATGGCGGATGCCCACACCGGGGCGGTGTTGTGGGAATCGCAGACCGACGGGTCGGATCTCACCGACGCCTCGTTCAGTCCGGACGGGAGGTGGATCTGCTCTGGCGACACTGCCGGTACCTTGTCACTACTGGATGCCGAGAAGGGTGAGCAGATTCTGTCGTGGCGCGCTCATGATGAAGCCGTACGCTCGGTTGACGTCAGCCCGGACGGGAGGCAGATCGTAACCGGGGGTGAGGATGCCGTGGCCAAGAGCTGGGACGTGGCGACCGGAGAGCTCCAGCACACGTTTTGCGGCCATGACGACAAGGTGACGTCGGCTGTCTTCAGTCCGGTGGGGCCACTGATCGCCACCTGTGCGGAGGACGGCACCGTGCGGTTATGGAGCACCGAGACCGGGGCGGCACTGCTGAGGCGGGGCGATGACACGTTGCGCGCGACGGGCGTGGCTTTCAGCCCGGACGGTACGCGGTTCGCCGCGGTCGGCGGAACGGGTAGGCAGGAGGCTGGTCCGCGGTGGGTCAAGGTCTGGGACGCCGGGAGCGGCTGCGAGTTAGTGTCTCTGCAGGGGCACGACCGTCTTGTTACCGACCTGGCGTTCAGTCCTGATGGCTGCCTGCTTGCGACCAGCAGCTACGACCGAACCGTCAAGGTATGGGATGCATCTGCAGAGCCTGAGCCGCGCCGTCTTAGCACACACACCCAACGCGTGCGCGGCGTCGCCTTCAGCCCAGACGGGCGCTGGTTTGCCTCGGCGGGCATGGACCAACTCGCGCGGCTCTGGGAAGTTGCGACCTGCCGTGAGGTGGCCACGCTTGCCGTCCACGGAGCCAAGGTGTACACCGTGGCCTTCACTCCGGACAGCCGGCGTCTCGTGACAGGTGCAATCGACGGCAGCGTGTGGGTGTGGAGTGTCGCCACTGGCCAAGCCATCCGCACCTTGAGTGACGGGGGGTCTGAGACATGGTCGGTAGCCTGCAGCCCCGACGCCAAGCTTATCGCTGCCGGGCGCAGAGATGGTACGGTCGAGCTCTGGGACAGAGAATCCGGCGAGGCGATACGGCTCCTTCGCGGGCACGACCGTGTGGTTACGACCGTGTTGTTCAGCCATGACTCGAAGCGGATCATCTCGGGCGGTGGGGATGGGCTGCTTATCGTCTGGGACGTCCAGACCGGGGAGCGATTGCTGGTAGTGGATGATGACGACGCCTGGATCTGGTGCACCGCCCAGAGCCCGGACGGCAAGGTACTGGCAACCGCCCATCTGGACCACACCATCAAGTTGTGGGATGCCGAGACGGGCAAACGGCTCCGCGTCCTGCGGGGGCATGCTGTCCACGCCTTCGGTCTGGTGTTCAGCCCGGACGGTCGCCGTATAGCCTCCGGCTCCGACAAGACCGTGAAGATATGGGATTCCGAGTCGGGGCGAGAGCTGCTGACCTTACCAGACTGGGGAGCAGGTGCGTCAGCCGTTGCGTTCAGCCCCGACGGGCAGCGCCTGCTGACCGGTTGCCGGGATGGCACAGTCGGGCTTTGGAGCGCTCTCGACGAGGCCCAGATTCGCGCGGAACGGATCGCAGCACAAGAGGCGTTTGCCGCCAAGCGAACCGCGGACACGCTGCTTGCCAGGTAGCGGGTTTCCGGCCGCGGCGGACTCGATGTCCGACGTGAGGCTATGCCGGCGAAGTGCTGGCGGGCAGGCGGCTTTGGGGCAGGGGTCTTCATCAGTCCGAACTCCCGGCGCCGGCGACAGCAGCGTCGCAGTCATCCTGAAAGTTCGTGCCATATATCTGTCGTATGAGGTCACCGAAATGCGCCGGGAGTTGGGCGGTGCCGGTTTCCGCCTGGCCGCTGGTATCGGTTTTCTGCCGGTGCTTGGCTTCGTCCAGGCTCAGCTTACGCTGATCGTGGAGCATCCTGGAGATACTGGCCAGGTCGCCTACGTTGAGTTCGTCGCTGCCCAACACCAGCCGCTCAACGAGCAGCCAGAGCAGGAGCTGATACGCTCCTCGCTCCCAGATAGCCGGGTCGTGCGATTCCTCGGCGCCCACCGCTTCCGAGATGACCCGCCGGGCTCTGGCCCAACGCCGCCGATACTCCGGGACG
>JANQGB010000821.1 GCA_028277545.1 Phycisphaerae bacterium
CACGCGCGACTTCGAGCTGGGTTACTTCAACCACGGAGACTACGTCCGGGCCTGCGAGGACAAGCTCTTCACCGAGAACATCACCAAGATCCTGTACCCCAAGGACGACTTCTATAAGGGCCGGGAGCTTAGGCTGAAGCAGGAGTATCTGCTGGTCTCGGCCGCTCTGCAGGACATTCTGGATCGGTTCCATCGGCAGAACGACGACTGGCAACTGCTGCCGGACCGGGCGGCCATACAGCTCAACGACACGCACCCGGCCCTGGCCGTGCCTGAGCTCATGCGCCTCTTGACCGACTGCGAGGGGCTGGAATGGGACCAGGCCTGGGACCTCACCGTCCGTACCATGGCCTACACCAATCACACCGTGATGCCTGAAGCCCTGGAAACCTGGCGCGTATCGCTGCTGGGCAACCTGCTGCCGCGACACCTGGAGATCGTCTACCAGATCAATCAGCAGCACCTGGATGACGTCGCCCGGCGGCACCCGGGTGAGGACGATCTCGTCCGGCGAGTCTCCCTGATCGACGAGTCGGGCGAGAAGAAGGTGCGTATGGCCAACCTGGCGGTGGTGGGCAGCCACGCCGTCAACGGCGTCTCCGAAATGCACACCGAGCTGATCAAGAAGGAGGTGCTGGCTGACTTCCACCGGCTTTACCCGAACAAGATCAGCGCCAAGACCAACGGGGTCACGCCGCGCCGCTGGCTCAAGAAAGCCAATCCGCTGCTCGCCATGATGATCACCGAGGAGATCGGTGACGGCTGGGTGACCGACCTGTCTCAACTGGAGAAGCTAGTGCCGCTGGCCGACGACCGCGAATTCCGCAATCACTGGCGGCAGGTCAAACGCACCAACAAGGAGCTCTTCTCGATCTACTGGAAAGAACAGAGCGGCGTCGAACTCAATCCCGACACCATGTTCGACGTGCAGGTCAAACGGCTGCACGAGTACAAGCGGCAGATGCTGTTCCTGCTCTACGCGGTCACCCTCTACAACCGGATAAAGTCCGGGACCGGCCCCCAGCCGGTGCCGCGGACCATACTGCTCGGCGGCAAAGCTGCCCCCGGCTACTTCCAGGCCAAGCTCTGCACCAAGCTGGCCACCGCCATCGGTGAGACCATTGCCGCTGACCCCCAGGTAGCGAAGTATCTGAACGTGGCCTTCCTGGCGGACTACCGCGTCTCGCTGGCCGAGCGGATCATCCCCGCCGCCGAACTGTCCGAGCAGATTTCGCTGGCGGGCACCGAGGCCTCCGGAACCGGCAACATGAAGCTGACCCTCAATGGGGCATTGACCATTGGCACACTCGACGGGGCCAACGTGGAGATTCGCGAAGAGGTCGGGCAGGACAACATCTTCATATTCGGCATGACCACTGACCGCGTGCGCCAGTTGCAGGCCTCCGGCTACAACCCCCGGGAGTACTATGAGTCCCACGCCGAGTTGCGGGCCGCCCTGGATCTGATCATCGCCGACCACTTCGCCCCGCAGGAGCCCGGCGTGTTCCGCATGCTGACCGACCGCCTCCTGGACGAAGGCGATCCCTTCATGGTGCTGCCGGACTATGCCGACTACGTCACCTGCCAGGACCGAGTCGACCAGGTCTATCGCGATCAGGATGCCTGGACGCGCATGTCGATCCTGAACACCGCCCGCATGGGCAAGTTCTCCAGCGATCGGGCCATCTCAGAGTACGCGGCCGAGATCTGGAAGCTGTCGCCTGTGAAGGTCGAGTTGGACGAGGCCTGAGCAGCGGCGGCGAGTTTAGTACCCTCTACTGCCGTACCTTGCG
>JANQGB010000845.1 GCA_028277545.1 Phycisphaerae bacterium
GCCCGCAATCCCGATTGCCACAGACCACGTGGAAGGTGGCGGTCTTGGCCCGAGGCTGGGCGTTCTTCGCGCCTGGCGGCTCCAGCAGGCTGAACAGGAAGATGAGAATCCAGACTGCTACCAGCGCCCCGACACCCATTACCGCGTAGCGCACCTGCGGCGTCTGCCAGACGAGCGCGGGCTCCTCGCGGGCGGCCGATATCCAGGCCTTCACCCGCGTCACCTGCGCAGGCAGCCATTCTTCCTTGATCAGGACGTACCAAGTGTTCAACCGATTGCGTTCAGGCGCCGGCATGCCAGGCTTCCGCTCAGTTCATTCTGTGCGTTGATTCTATGAGCGTCGCCGGCGAAGCGTCAAACGCCCGGCCACCCATGAGTACGCGCGCCCCGTATCAAGCGTGAACTTGCGAAAGGAATAATGAGGCGGGGTCTTGCTCAGGACGCACCGGACTCGCGAACGTGTGTCCTGGCCGACCCCGCCGGCGCGTGCGTTGCAATTCGGCGCACTTCACCCCCGTTGCAGGGGCACACGTCCGCCCCACGGTCCAACACAACGTGGTAACGTTGGGAGCCCGGATGGACAGCGAAGCGAGCCGATTGGCACCGCACCTTCCCCCGAAGAGCGGTCCAGGAAAACCCCGCGATCATTACCCCCGCCCGGGCCCCACACCGGACTGATCGCTCTCCTGACCTCTCGCTCGAACCACATTCTCGCCGGCACCAAGTGGCCGGACAGTCTGCCCAGAGTGAATACCAGGCGAATAATGCGCAAGCGTCAGGCGGTGTTCGATCAGCGGATGCGTAGCAGCGCATTGCGTACGAACAACTACGGAGCGCCGAACGCGCTGTCGACCATTCGGGGCTGTCCGACGAGGAACGCCACGATCGAACGGTTGGCGCCGGGCATATCCAGAGAAGCCAGCGTTGCGTTGTCGACCCAGCGCACATCGGTCATCGCGCAGTCGCGGGAATGTGCCACGCCACCGATGTAACGGCAGAGCACCGGATGCAGGCAGACGGCGCAGTGCCCGTAATCGAACTCCACCGGTTCCAGGGTAGTGATGGCTTCAACGCGAACGGACGTCTCTTCTGCACACTCTCGGACAGCGGCCTGGGCAACGGTTTCGCCCGCAGTCACTTTGCCGCCCGGAAACTCCCACAATCCGCCAAGCGGATCGTCGGCGGCCCGCCGCCCCACCAGCCATCGGGCTCGCCGCCGCACGATTGCCAGCGCGATCTGTGTGATTCGACCGTCTGCCACGATTTCACCAGGTTCAGACGTAAACTACTGTCACAGAATCTCTTGCAGAACAAACTCTTTGCGGGGCCGCCGTCAGCCGACCGCCCGTACGAAGGCAACCTCATGCCAGGGCAGGGGTTGTGAAGGAACGAGATTCCGCCCGGGCCTACAAGGCATAAGCTATTATTAAGAAAGCGCTTACAATGCGCATAGGTTTTGACGACAAACGCCCGAACTCCGTTGACACCCCCGCGCCCTTCTGATATAGTCCGCGCCAGGATGGGAGGTAGAACAGCGGCGACCGAAGTTGGTCGTCAGTATCACGATATGCGGCTTTTCTTGCCGTGGCGCACTTCCGGAGTTGGAACCAGTTTCCAACTCCGGAAGTTTTTTTCTGCCGACCGGAATATGGAAAACCCAACGTGACATCTGGCATCACGCCAACCGGGGCTGCTGTTCATACGTTGAAGGTAGCCGGCAACCAGGCACTATGCCGCGAGCACTATCGCCTGACGCTGGCGACAACGGCCTTCCCACCACCGAAGCCCGGACAGTTCATCCACATCGGTCAACATCTTGGAAGCAGCGCCCCCGACAGTCAACTTGCCGTTGCGGCATCCGCTACGGCGGTAACATCGGGTCCGTTCCTCCGCCGGGCGTTCAGCATAGGTGGATACCGGCAACAACAGGGACGCTGCGAGATCGACCTGATTTACCGCGTGGTAGGCCGGGGGACGGCCTGGATGTCGCGTCTGCGGGAGACTGATCTCGTCGATGCTATTGGTCCACTGGGCAACAGTTTTCCAGAACCGGTTACCAGCGGCACGGCCTGGCTGGTGGCCGGTGGAGTGGGTCTGCCGCCCCTGCTCTGGTTTGCCGAGCGCCTGGAACGGGCGCGCTACCAGACAGTTTTCTTCCTCGGGGCTCGCTCCGCGGATCTCTTTCCAGTGCGGTTGGGCGAGGCGGGCGGACAGAGGGTGATTGAAGAAATACTACAAACCGCAGCAGTTCTGGCGACCGACGACGGCAGTGTGGGCCACCACGGCAATGTTGTTGAGGCCTTGGAGGCGCACATTGATGGGCAGGTGCTCTCC
>JANQGB010000875.1 GCA_028277545.1 Phycisphaerae bacterium
TGATCACAATGCCTGAACTGCATACGGAGAACAGGAAGAACCACGCGAACAGAACGGGCCGCGGCAACCCGGCGGGGAAGATATTCACAACGGTGAACAGCACTCCCAGCGTGACAGCGGCGAGAATGAACGTCTGCTTGCGACTTCTCAGGACGCGCTCGGAGAGCAGCCCCAGGAGCGGACTGCCCACGATCATTCCCCAGGCGATCATGCTCAGGATGGCCCCGGCTTGCGGACGACTCAGGCCGTAGACGTGCATCAGGTAGGGGCCGCCCCAGAGTCCGCCGAAGCCAAAGAAGATACCGCAGTCAAAGAAGAACCAGATCGCGATGGGCCAGAAGTGTTTCTCGGAAACGACCTTCCTCGCTCCCGCCCAGAGACCGATCTTCGCGGGGGCGGGCCCCGCTTCGCCGGCGGGGCGGTCCAGCGCCACGATGGAGGGCCAGCCCTTGTCGGTGGGGCGGTCGCGTACGATCAGCCAGACCAGGATCAGGATGACCACGGTGAACCCGGCGGTCAGCTCGAAGGAAAGGCGCCAGCCCAGATGCGTGGCCAGCAGGCCAAGGAGCCAGGTTCCCGCCAGGACCCCCATGCCCCCGGCCGCGTTGAGTAGGCCCGCCATCACGGCGAACTCGTGGGCCCGGAACCACTGCGAGAGAATCTTCATCGTCGGGATGAAAACCAGCGACACGCCCAGGCCGACCATGATCCGGGCGATGAAGGCGGTGGTGAGCCCCGGCGCCAGACCAAAGAGGAGACTCCCGGCCGCCGCGAGCCCCAGAGAGAACGTGACCGTCTTGCGCGGGCCCACCGAATCGGACAGAAGACCTGCGGGAAACTGCATGGCCGCATAGCAATAGAAATACACCGAACCCAGCAACCCCAGGACGCTCGCCGTTGTCTTGAAGTCTCGCGCCAGGTCGTTTGCCACGACGGACAAAGAGAGCCGGTGAAAATAGACGAAGAGATAAGCCAGCCCCAGGACGGCGAAGATCGCCCATCGAAACGACAGCGCCTTGCGGCTCAGCTCTTGATCCATCTAGATACTCCAGGGGCTGCGTTGGGCGCGGGCCAGCAGGCGGTTGGCCTCGGCGTCGTTGACGAAGGTCTCGGCTTCGGGGTCCCACTTCGCCGAGCGTCCCAGCTTGTGGGCGATGATCGTCAAGTGTCCCAGTGACGCCGAGCGATGACCGATCTCCGCGCCGCAGCTTGGCTGCCGCCGGGTGCGCAGGCAATCGAACCAGTTGGCGTGATGGTTGTTGTCGCCCGGGTTGACTTGTCGGGTGGGCAGTTTCATCTCTTCGAAGAGGTCTGCCGGGCCGCCTTCGATGGGTCCACCGGTCGTCATGGAGGTGACCCAGCCGCGCTCGCCCACGAAGACGCCCCCAAAGTTGCCGGCCAGTCGCGCCGTCGCGGGGACCGCTTTGTACAGATCCTTGACCATGCCCCAGTGATCGACCAGATGCAGGAGCGTGCCATTGGCGTAGCGGCACGTCAGGGTCGGGTACGCGCCGCTGCTGGGGTGGATCAGCTCGACGGGCCCGCTGTTCTCGACGCCCAGGGCGTACTGGATCACGTCGGCGCTGTGGGAGTGGTGCCAAGTCACCGAGGCGGCGCCGAAGTCCTCGCAGAAACACCAGGGCACCACGCCGGGCGAAGGATTCAGATGGAACGCACGGTTGTACGGCTGCCACGGCGCGGGGCCCACCCAGAGGTCCCAATCCAGCCCCTCCGGCACGGGCTGGGCCGGTAGGGCGACGTCCACGGGGACGTACGAGCCGCGCCACTTCTGCTGATCGATCGCTCTGAGGCTGGGCTTGAAACGCGGCGCGCCGAAGACGCCGCCAAGCCGGCTCCAGAGCGTGAAGACGGATTTGACTCTGCCCAGCCCACCATCGCGGACGAACTGACAGATCCGGCGAATCGTCGGGATAGATCGGTACTGGGTGCCCGTCTGGAAGATGCGGCCGTAGCGGTCCATGGTCTCGACCAGTCGGCGGCCTTCGTGAACTGTCAGTGAGATGGGCTTCTCGCAGTAGACGTCCTTGCCCGCCTTGGCGGCGTGGATCGACTGCATGGCGTGCCAGTGGTCGGGCGTGACGATGACGACGGCGTCGATGTCCCGGCGGGCGAGGAGATCGCGATAGTCGTTGTACGCGGTGCATCCGTGGTAGGCCGCGTCTTTGGTGCGGGCGGCGTAGACTTCCTCCACGTGGCGCTTGCCACTCTCGCGTCGCACGCGATCCACATCGCAGACGGCCAGGACCTGGACCTCCGGATCGCCCGCCAAGCGGCGCAGGTGGCCGCGCCCCATCAATCCATGTCCGATCAGCCCCACGGTGATCCGGTCGCTCGGCGCCACGGCCTGGTCGGCCGCACGGCCCAGGGTCGGGACGAGTGTCGGTGCGGCTATCGCTCCCGAGAGACAGGCCGTACGATTGAGGAAGGAACGCCGCGTCATGCCGGGGCGGCTGGATCTCTGGGAATCGGTGATCTGCGTCATAGGGTGCCTTCCTCCGCGAGTTGCATGGTAGTGTGGTTGAAGCGTGATGCGCTTTCCGACGTTTCCGTGCCGAACATGATCGGTGTGACACCAAGTTGCCGGATTCGGTTCAGGGCGGCGGCGAGTCCTGATTGGTCGATCTGCAAGGTGACCAGGCGCTTGCCAAGCGTCTGCACGGCTGTCACCGGATCGATGCCGTGCTGCATCCATGCAGCGACATCGCCTTGCACGCCGATTCGTTTGCTGCGTTTGTCACAGGCCCGGGCTATCTTCTCGAGCGTGATCCCGTCCCTGTCGCAGTCGAGGGCCAGCTTGATGTCGTATTCGTCACAGAGCCCATCGATCGCATCGGGTATTTCCGTCTGCCAAGGGGCGCTGATGGCCTCGATGCCGATCCGCCGACCGAATTCGAAGAGCTGACGGCACGCGGCCTCGCCCGATGGCAACCGGTCGACGCGGTAGGTCAGCAAACGGACGCCGGCGTCATCGAGTTTCAGCCGGATCTGTCGCATCTCGTCTTCGTCCAACTGGTGATCCAGACGTTTCCGGATGCTGGGGCTCACCTTCTGATTGGCGGCCGCGGCCAAGTGCAGCAACCCGCGTTCGGCGGCGCCGTCGATGGCTTCGAAGAGCGTGAGGCCTTTGCCAGGAGGCGGCGTGAATCCGAGCCGCCAGCCAAGTTGCTCCTGGGTCCGAATCGCGGGGGTCAGCCGGGCGCTGGGCGTGGTCGGGCCGGGCAGGTCGCCCAGCGCGAACTGGGTGGCGTCCAGGTAGAACGTCAGCATACGCGGGTCCCAGAAGACGTAAGGGTTGTGCGCGATGGTGCAGTAGAAGACGCGTCCGCGCCCATACTGGCGCACCCAGGCCACGGCGTAGTCACCATCTTCCCGGTAGCAGTTGCCGCGCGGTGCGCCGTCGAAGGACGTCTTGTCGGTGTCCATGCTGAGCAGCACGCGCACGCGGTTTCGCGAGTAAGGTCCGTGGACGCGGAAGAACTCGTCCCGGTAGTCGAAGTCGTTGCCCCCGAACGACTGGTTGACGGGGTGGTCAGGATCGTCGAGCTTGATGAAGACGTGCTCGTCGCTGTCGCGATGGTTGGCGCCGCGGGCGCCCAGCATAACGCCAAACTCGGGCCAATCCTCCTTCCCCTCGGTCCAGCGGGTGAAGGCGACCGAGGTGCCGTGAACGCCCATCATCCCGCCGCCGCCGTAGACGAATTCGAGCAGACTGCGACGCAGCGCCGGGGCCGTGAAAAGGTTGCCTACGGTGTTGTTGAAGAATACCGCATCGAACTGACGGAGGCTGGCCGGCTCGAATATGGCCGGGTCTCTGCTGACCACCGTTTCGAACGCGCCGGTCTTCTGACCCATTAACGTGAAGGCCTGGTTGGCCGTGCGGATGGAGCCATGTCCGCCGTAACCGACATTGAGGTCGAAGATCAGTAGCTTACGGGGCCGGCGTCGTGCCGCGAAGGCTTTGCCAGGGATCGCACGCTCGATCCGCTGTAGCTCGGTGAGGTTGCCCCCGGTTTGTGGCTGCGCCAGGGCACGCTCGAGCGCCGGCGCGGTCAGCACACCGGCCAGCGCCGTGGTCTTGCCGAGGAACGTTCGTCGGGTCAGGCTGGCTCGTGGCATTGTCCCTTCCTTTCTCTGCGTCTTCCACTCGTTGTCACCGCAGGTCGGAACCCGGGACCAGTGTAGTGGATGCACGCAACGCGGGCAACGCTATTGTCGCGGGGTGTCCGTCTCTGGAGGCACTTCACGTTCGTGGACAACTGGCTCCTGTGTGTCAGCGCCCGACTTTGTCATTCCTGCGCAGGCAGGAATCCAGAGATCCGCGTCCTGTTGGTCTGGCGGCCATTACGTCCAGAGACTAAGAGAGCACCTCTCATGTCTGGATTCCCGCCCGTTCGGCTGCGCTCAGGGCAGGCTCTGCGCGGGAATGACAGAGCCTATGGCAATGGCCCTACCATCACACGTGATGTGTACACCCCGTCTCACTGTAGATATCAATGCGTCTTCGTGCGGCTCAGGCTTCCAGGCTTTTTCCATCTTTCGTGTCTTTGCCTGCGAGAAGGGTCATGAGGCGATCGATGGTCAACGGGGCGCAACCCTCGTAGTGGTTGTTCACGTTGACGTAGATGTCCGTCTCGGCGCGCAGGCTGGGCTTTATCATGTCGGCGACGGCGGCGAGGCCCTCGTCTTTGGGCGCGGCGATTGTGTCCCACATTCCGCTCGTCTGCTGCTCGATCTTGGCGCGATCGGGGCCGTGCAGACGGATCACGGAGAAGGGACCTGTCCGGAGGTCCAGGCGGGCGGCGAGTTCCCAGATGTGCGGCATGTAGTAGCCTTCCAGGAGGACGAGTGCGACATGGTGACTCCTGAGTAGATCCAGGAAGTCCTCCTGCAGGTAGTTTGGGTTCCGGGATTCGATCGCGTACAT
>JANQGB010000969.1 GCA_028277545.1 Phycisphaerae bacterium
CGCCGGCGTCGAAGTCGAGGACGTGCAGTGCCGCAGCCACGTCATCGACGTCGACCGGACGTCGGACGCGGTGGCCGAGGTCACGCTGGCGGCCTCCGACACAATCCCCAACAAGGACTTCGTGCTGCGCTACAAGGTGGCGGGCGAGACGGTCAAGTCGGCCATGATAACCCACCACGACCAGCGCGGCGGCTTCTTCTCCCTGATGCTCTATCCACCGGAAGAACTCAGTTCGTTGCAGCGTGCCCCGGTGGAGATGATCTTTGTTCTGGACTGTTCGGGCAGTATGAGCGGCCAGCCCATCGCCCAGGCCAAGAGCGCCATCAAGCGGGCCCTGCATAGCATGTGGCCGCAGGACACTTTTCAGGTGATCCGTTTCTCCAACAACGCTTCGCAGCTAGGACCGGCGCCACTGCCTGCCACGCCCGACAACATCGCCCGCGGACTGGCATACGTAGATTCCCTGAGCGGTGGCGGTGGCACGATGATGATAGAAGGCATCAAGGCCGCCCTGGACTTCCCGCATGACGCCGAGCGCCTACGCTACGTGGCCTTCATGACCGACGGCTTCATCGGTAACGAGTACGAAATCCTGGCCGCCGTCCACGACCGCCTGGGCGACTCGCGGATCTTCAGCTTCGGCGTGGGTTCTTCGCCGAACCACTTCCTGCTCGACGGCCTGGCCCGCCTGGGACGTGGGGCGGTGGCCTACCTGGGTTTGAACGACAGCGCGTCCGAGGTGATGGATCACTTCTTTGGCCGAATCGCCCACCCGGCCCTGACCGACATCAACATCGATTGGGGCGGACTGGAGGTGGCCGACGTGTATCCCGCACAAGTGCCCGATCTGTTCGTGGGGCGACCGGTCATCCTCACCGGGCGATTTGAGGGCCAAGCCCCCGACGCGATCCGCGTCACCGGCCGAACCGGCGCCAGTGACGAGACCATCGAAGTGCCCACAGGCACCGACCAGCCCGCCTCGGAGCACGACGGCCTGGCGGCAGTCTGGGCCCGCAAGAAGATCGCCGAGCTGGCCTCCAGGACGATGTACGATACCGAGGCCAGCCTGCCGCGGCAGATCAAACAACTGGCTCTCGACTACAGCCTCATGTCGGCCTACACGTCCTTCGTGGCAGTGGACTCACTAACCCGCACTGCCGGTGACTTCGGCACGACAGTAGCCGTTCCCGTTCCGGTACCCGACGGCGTGCGGTACGATACGACCGTGCAGGAGTAACTCACAGTCTAAAGCGCATGGAGGTTTTGCCAGCGGGGAGCGCGGATTGGGGTGGGGGCTAAGTCGTTAGGTTAAAGGGACTTGTAGAAAAAAACGGGCGAAACGGCGCGGATTCGAGGTTTTGCCACGAGAGGGCGAATCGGGGGAAAGCGCAACGGTTTTGCCAATCTGTCCAGTTGCGCGTAAGTGACGCTCCGGGCGGACGCTGCGCGGAATGCGCACCGGGTTTGGCAGGTGGGCGCAACTGGACAACTGGACAAAAAACGGGCCGCGCGGTGGCGGCGCAGGCCGGAGGCGACCCTGGCTACTACCTCCCGACCTTCTCCTCGGTAACGCCAACGCAGCGCAGTCGTCCCCGGCCGGGGATAAGTGTACACTGCGAACAGTAGCGGGGCCAACGGCCACATGCCCAAAGGCTGAGCGATCATGGGGGCTGTGTTCGAATTCATGCGGCGGAAGGCTCCATGAACGTTCGGAACTCCACTCGAACATCGTCCTCGAAGGCGCCGAATCCAGTCTCTTCCCTACAGCTACACCGCTCAGGTGCGAGCTCAGCCGCGATCTTTTTGAACGAGTCGCGGTAATGTGACGTGTTGCTCTCGCAACGAGCGACCAACGCCTCCAGTTCCTTCTTGGGTGATTGACACTGCGTGACGGTCGGGATCGGCATGTCCGGCGGGAGCTGCAATGCTGTGAGGATCGCGTCTGGGTCGTCCAGCAGCCATGCCTCGAAGTGCGGGGCAGCTTCCCCGATTGCGACTGGGATCTCGGCAGTCTCCTTGCCACGGCCCCGCTCGTACTCTCGCGCCCGTTCCAGTTTCGCGAGGTGATCATACCTGCCGTCGTCCCTGTCGACGGCAGCCACGACGCCGTCAGCTTCGAGGTTGTGCGCGCGGCGGATCTCGAAAAGCAGTCTGCGTCCTACTTTGCCAAGACCCGGCAACCGGCCAATGTCCAAAGAGTGGGAATGACTCCACTTGCTGCGATTCTTCTCCGCTACCTGTATGCCCAGTATCCTGGATACTAGGATAGCCAAGACCTCAAACTCTCGCTCGCCATCGACAACGACGACAATCTCAGCCAGCGCCACAGTCAAACGATCTCCTCTTCGTCAGTATTCGCCCAAACTTCACCTAGGTTGAATTCATCCAGGAAGAGCTTCATCCGGTCCCGGTTGATCGGCTTGGCTGTTCTGCTACCGTCAGAGGGCTCTCTCTGGAATATCAACACTTGCTCATTATCAATTTTGATGACGTCCAGGAGGTAGGGAGAGTGCGTCGTGAAGATAACCTGCACTTTCTTACCGAACTCCCCTTTCGTGAGCTTGCGCAACAGCTCGACGATGTCTCCTAGGCGGCCGGGGTGGACTCCGTTCTCTGGTTCTTCAAGGAGGACTAGAGGAGGCGGCGACGGGTGGTAGCACAGCGCGACGAAGAACAGCATGATGCGAACGCCGACGGACATTCCCTCGGCTGAAACGAGCCAATGCTCTCTCTCCGAGCACGTTTGGACCGATCGATGTTGTGCGCTCGGAGTCGAGACTTCTAGGCCTTCCAATCCTGGAATGAACTGTCTGATATGCTCGACGTAGCTATCGAACGCGTTGCGGTCTCGCCTGACGAGGTAATCCAGCACCGCCGCGATGTTCTGGCCCTTCTCGCCCAGCGGTGGGGGGCCTGCGCTGTCGTCGAAGCCTTTACAGGTCAGGCCAATGCCCTCCATCGGCAGTCTGAAGTTGGCGGTGGCCGCGAAGAATTCTTCCTTTCCTGCTGGGAATTCATTATTGCCCTCGCTTCTTCTCGTGATTCGTCCCAAGTCAGTCTTGAGAGAGATGGTCACCAGCGCCTTCGTGTCGAAGCCCCGGTGGTCCGCTGCTTGGAAGCCATGACGGCGAACCGCGTGCTCAATAGCCCTTAGAAACGCAGATTTGCCTGTATCATTCTTGCCGATTAGAACCGTCAGAGGTCGTAGATCTACGTCCACGGCTGGGAAACACCGGTAGTTCCGGATGTGAACCGTGTGTATCATAGCGGCACGCCTCGATACGAGGGTGATAGTAACGTCGATTCTCCATCTTACTGATCGTCTGTATTGACGTCAACCGGGCGTCACCCCTCGGTGCGAAGGGCGGCGGGGGGCTTGGAGGTAGCAGAGGTCGGCGTAGAGCTCGCAGGTCATGTCACCGCAGCCGGGGGCATCGCCGAACTTCTTGCGGAACTCGGCTTCGGCCCGGCGGCGGATTTCGGCTTGGCGGCCGACGGGCAGGGACTCGTAGGCCTTTCGCTGACGTTCTCGCGTCGCGGCGATCTCGCAGCGGAGCTGGTCGCGGTCGGCCTCCGTGGCCAGGTGCTGGTTCAGGGCAGCCTGGTCGCGGACCTGACCCTGGTCGTCGAAGGCCTCACCCTGCAGCCGGTCGGACCTGGCGGCTAGCTGTTGCTCGCGACGCTCCAGGTCGCGGCGGGGCTGGGCGCACGATTTTCGGTAGCGATCGGACTTCTCGCACCAAGCGTCGACGTCGTTGCCCAGAAAGAACCGCCCGATGGTCATGTGGGCCTTGCGCTCGCGGTGCCAGTTGCTCTCGGCGTAGGCGTCGACTGCCCAATGTACGTGTTCCTCGGGGCGGCCTTCCAGTAGTCGTGCCACGATGTGCCCCAACACGCGGTTGGAGATCGTGGCCAACCCGCCGATGTCGCGGAACCACCGGGCCGCGACTCGCAAGGCGGCGCCGTCGATGTCTTCAGGCCAATGCTTGCGCGTGACGTAGATCACCTTGCAATTGCGCCGGCCGGCGGGGTTGGGCTTTTCCAGGGTGACCTGGCCCTCGGCCTGGCGGCCTCGGCGCTGGACGTCAATCTTGGCGCCTACCGGGATCAGGTGGTCGGCGTTTGAAGCCGGTTCAAATAGCTTTCGATCGGCTATCGAGGCGCTCATTTACGTTGCATCCAGCGGTCAAAGGTGCGCAGGGCTCGCTCGGCACGATCCATGCGTTCGTCGTTGATGCGTAAGTCGAACTCGAAGCGGATGGCCCGCTCCAGGCTCCGCCTGTTCGGTGGTTTGGGAGATCGGCAGATGCCTACGATGGAGGTGTCGTTCTTCTCCACGCTGGTGACTTCGACGTCGCGGAAATGTCGCCGCAACAGCCGCCGAAACTCCCCTTCGTCGAAGAACTTCTGGAATTTCTGGCGGGTGGTTCCGGCGCCGGTGACGATCAGGCCGGGCTCACTGGCGTCGGGGACGCCCAGGAAGGCCCCGCTGTGGCACCTGACCCGACCGAGGATCTCCTGGTAGTGGACGTCATCCGTCGATCGTACTGCCACGACGACTGACCTGGCCCGTGTGCCGAGAGCCTGCAGTAGGGTCAGCACATGCCGGCGATCGACAGGCGATGCGATGCTGCTGATGACGAAGTTGCAGAACACGGTCTCGGGCCGGTAGCCGTGGCTCAGGGCGTCCAGGAACTGGTCGGCCATACTCCGGCTCAGGTCAACGCAGAGCCGGTCCGATCGCGGGACTCGCCGGAAGGGCTCAAAACCCTTAGCGGTGATGCCGATCTCCGAGAGCCATTCGATCTCCTGGCCGCGGCCGCAGCCGAAGTCGAGTATTCGAGTGCCGTAGATTCGAGTGAAGGCCCGGAGGTGCTCCGGGTCACGTAACTCGAACCGCTTGAGCCCCAACGGGGCGAGATACCCTTTGCCCAGGCGGTGGTGACGGCGGGTCATCTGGGCGAAGGTAGCGTTCTGTCGCAATTCGTCTGCTGCCGCTCGCTTGAAGAAGTCCCAATCGCCACTGATCTGATTCAGGGCGACGTTTAGGGCCTTCTCCTCGGCAATCGACAGATCCACGTAGATGACCGGTACCTTCTGATAGTGCTTGGCCTTAGCCTTGGGCTGCGTCTTGAGGACCTGGTGATTGGCTCGGGCCCGCTGGTGACCGCCGACTATGTTGCCGGTCCGGCGGTTGGCGACGACGGGCAGGACCCAGCCGAAGCGCACCAGGGAGCGCACCAGCACGCGGAGCGTGCGGGCGTCCATCTCCCGGGGGTTGTAGTCTGCGGGGATCAGGCGACGGTGATCGACGAGCTCAATCTCTGTGGCAACGAAAGTCTCTGTCTGGGGCATGCTTCCTTTCATGCTTCCTCTGGCGGCGTTAGCATCCGTGCTGGGTCAATGAGGCCGGCGTGTAAAAGGTCGATCGAGCGGCAACTCGATCGGCGTTGCGGGTCGTCTGGCGGCGCCCGCCGCGCCGGCTGCTACTGTCTAAGGAAACCACCTCATGGCTGGGGTCCGTCGAGTTGTTCTGGCTGTGCTGGCCGGTGGTGCAACGACGGCCGCCGTAGGCGCCCTCTGGTTGGAGAACGTGGTGGCGATCATCCAGGAGCCGATCGCCTGGCTCCTGCCCGAGTCCGCCCCCCACGCCGCGTTTGACCTGTCGGTCGGTAGCCTGACGCTGGCCGTGGTCGCCCTTCCCGGCATGCTTGTGGCACTTATGGTATACTCGCGGCTGCGGGGCCCGGCGATCGGGGAAACCCGCTGCCGGGCCTGTGGTCATCTCCTGCGCGGGCTCACGGAGCCGCGATGTCCGGAGTGTGGGGAGAGGATCTGAGGAGAAAAGCCGATGGCATCGCCCCCCGAGTCGATGAAGAAGAAGACGCCAGCCGACACGACGCCGGGTTGTTGGAACCGCTACATCGCTCCCCTGCTCGCCGGCTTCGATATTGAGATCAAGTGGCTGCCGGGCAGGTCTGGTGGTCACCTTGTACTGCCGGTCCGGCCATCGAAGACTCTGTCGGGCCCCGCCCCCTTTGTGGTGGTCGCGGCCCTGATCATGCTGACGGCAGTCTGTCTGGCGGGGGCCGAGAACCAGGCGGAGAGCAAGGTCCTCGAGAAAGCCCAGAAAGGGGACTTCTGGGGGGGCTACCTGGGCGTGGGCGCCGCCGCCGCCGGTACCCTGTTGTTCTTTGGAGCTCTGTTGACGCAAGCCAAAGAGCTGAAGCTCCAAAAGAAGGAACTGGAGGATTCCAGGGAAGTCGCCAAGCAGCAGGCCACAGCCTTGAGGGCGCAGACTCAGGAGCTCGCCCGACAGAATGCCATGCAGCAAGACCGCAACGACGTGGACTGGCTTATGTCTGTGCTGGCCCAATTCCCCTCCGGGCCGAGCCCGATGATTCGGCTCGTGGTCGAGCGCATCGTCGATATCGCGGAGGGCGAAGTTGACCGCACTCCTGGACCCGCCGTAAC
>JANQGB010000984.1 GCA_028277545.1 Phycisphaerae bacterium
CGCCCCAGCAGCAGGCGCCAGGGAGCTGCCCGCAGGTCGGCTCGAGTTCGCCACAGGGAGTGTCGTATTCCCAGCGGCCTTCGATTTCGAAGCAGTCCGCCGCGGTCCAATTGTCGTGGCACATCCCGGTGACGTCGTCGCAACAGGCTACCCACGGCACGGTGGCGCCGCACGCGATTACCATGTTGGCCACGACTTGGGCCCACTCGCCGGCGCCGTACGCACCGCCCGTGTTGCCGGCGCTGTAAAACACTCGGTAGTCTGCGCGGTAGCCGTGCGTGGGTAAGCCGTCGTCATACGTGCCGTCCAGGGCACCGGTAACCTGCACGCCACTGATGTGATCGCGGTAGCCGGACTCGTAGGCGCCGGCGCCAAGGGCGGTGTGGATGCAGGTGAAGCCGTCGCCGGCGTAGCTGGCGCTGCTGAAGGAGACCGCGCCGACGGTCACCGGGCAGTAGTCCGCGGTCCTGATCCGGCCCCCGAGCCAGTTCGTGGCTCCGACGTGGTAGCACCACTGCCCCAGAATCGCCTTGCCACCCAAGTCAACGTAGTCGGCCAGCCGGTCTCCCAACAGAACGGGGTCGTGGTAGGCGTAGTTGGTCCAGGTGAAAACGGCGGCGTAGTCCAGCATGAGCTCAACAGTTGGCGTATCGATGCGGGGGTCGAAGTAATCAACCGGGGCGCCGCCGAGCAGAGCCGAAAGCTCGTCACGGAAGGCGGGGTTATCGGGGTCGCTCCAGGCGCAAAGCACGCCAGTGAGAGCGCCGCGCTGCGGACTGAGAACGTGTCCGGTGGAGACCAGCCGCCGAAGTTCGCCAGCGTTGGTCATGACCAACTCGTCCGAGACGCGCGGGCCGCGCTCAGACATCTGATCGCCGTGAGTGGCCTGCGTCGCGGCCGCCCCAGCGGGAGGCGCCTCTGCAGGCAGGACGTCCAGGCTCGCGGCCCCTGCGGCGTCCGAGATAGTGCGAGCACGTGGCTGCTCAGCGGCTGAGGAACCTGCCAACAGGCCGATGGTAAGAAGGGCGGCGCTACAGCATATAAGCACGCTCTTATCCCTATTCATCCGCAGACTCCTTATTCTGCTGACGCCCGAGAGTGTTGATCTCCCTGCCAGAGCTTGCGCCAACCGTGCCACGGCGGGAGGTAGCGTTAGCACGGCGCTGTCGCCGCAGTGCGATACCAGCGGCTTGGCGCCCGCCGGGCCACTGAGCCAGCCGACGCCTGCAACGCATATAGTCATGCATCACTTGTCCTGTTCAGAGGTAGAGGCTCAACTAATAGCTTAACACTTTAAAGAGTGCCTCGTCAAGCGCCGAGACGCGAGTCTGGAGGTTGGTTTGGGTGTGCCGCGGCGCGGCGGTTCGGGAACGCCAGGGCGTTGCTGTAGCGGAGGTTACGACAATCACCAGGCGTCGGCGACGGCGGAAGCGCCAATTCCTGGGCGATCGTCCGTGGCACAGAGTGCGGCAGGCGTGCCGTCTGCCAGTCATCTGGCCGTGGGCGAAGTCCGGTGGCAGTGGGCCATGGGTGACAGCAGGCCCGGCCGTGGCACAGGCTGGCTGCGGTGCACGGCTAGCTGGCAGCCCCGGTATCAGCCGGCAGTCGTTCGGCCAGGAAGTGCCGCAGGCGGGTCATACCTTCGTCGATGTTCTCCAGCGAGTTGGCGTACGAGATGCGGATATAGCCCTGACCGCCGGGGCCGAAGTCCACTCCGGGCGTGATTGCCACGCCAGCCTGCTCGAGAACTTCGAAGGCGAAGCTGTAGACGTCATCGGTATAGCGCCGCACGTTCACGAACACGTAGAACGCGCCCAGAGGTTCGGTGAGCACCTCCAGGTTCATCTCCTTGAGCCGGCGGAGCACCAGTTGTCGCCGCTGGTCATAGCTCTTTCTCATCCGCTCCACGTCGGCGTCCGCCTTCTGCAAGGCGGCGATGGCGGCGAACTGGGCGAAGTCCGGCGCCGAGATGAAGAGGTTCTGCTGCAGTTTCTGGACCGGTCTTAACAGCCATTCAGGCACGATGGCGTAGCCCAGCCGCCAGCCGGTCATGGCGAACAGCTTGGAGAAGCCGTTGATCACCACGGCATCGGGCGAGAACTCCAGGATGGAACGGGCCCGGTCGCGGTAGACCAGGCCGTGATAGATCTCGTCAGATACGATGACCGCCCGCGGTCCGACCACCTCGACCAGTTGACGCATGCGCTCCGGCTCGGTGAGGGTGCCGGTCGGATTGGCCGGCGAGTTCAGCATGAGCGCCCTGGTCCGCGGACCCAGGCGGTCGGCGACGGCCTGGAGATCGAACTGAAAGCCGTCCTCCTCGCGGACCGCGGTCCGGACCGGAACACCGTCGCAGGCGCTGACGAAGTTGGGGTAGCAGGCGTAATGCGGATCGGTCAGCAGGACCTCCGCGCCAGGGTCCAGCAGGGCGGCCATCACCAGCAGGAGGGCTCCCGAACTGCCCAGTGTCACCACGACGCGGTCCGGTGAGACTTCAACGCCGTATTGCCGGGCCTGCCACGCGGCTATGGCCTCACGCAACTCGGGATGACCCAGTGAGTGCGTGTAGTGCGTCTGCCCGTCGCGCAGGGCTCGTTCTCCTGCCTCCAGCGCGACTGGCGGCGTGTCGAAGTCCGGCTCGCCGATTTCCAGGTGGATCACGGACCGACCCTGGCGCTGCATCTCCTCGGCCCGGTCCAGGACCTCCATCACCAGAAAAGGTGGCATCTGGTCTGCCCGTTGGCTGACCCGGTATCGACGGTCTACTGCATTAGCCATAGTGAGGTCTCGGTTCCTTCCGTCTTCGAAATTCACGCCAGCCGGCCCTGGGCCGGCACGTAGTATAGATCGTCCGCGGACCGGCCGGAACGCCAGCACTTCCCGGCGGCTCGCCGCCGCGCCCGGTACCCAATACCTCGAACGACCGGATTCAGACTGCAGAAACAGCCAGGCGGGCTGTAGACGTTCTTACCGGACCTCCGTTTCTGGCGTTATGGGCACGCTGTCCTGGCAGCCACTCCGGCTCCTGGGCCGCTGGGCCGACGTCGGAAGTTCAAAAGGAGGTTGATATGGGAATCCCGCTTAAATCTCTGCCGGGCGGATTGTTCCGCGCTGGCTTGCTGGCCGCCCTAATTCTGCCGGTGCCCTGCCTGGCTGGGGGGTATGTGGTTGTCGACAGCGGGCAGGAACTCTGCTACGGCGACTTCGACGAAATCACCTGTCCCTTGCCCGGCGATCCGTTTTACGGCCAGGACAGCCAGCATGCGGGGCCGGCGAGTGCCTACGTCGACAACGGCGACGGTACCGTCACCGACCTCAACACCGGCCTGATGTGGCAGCAGACGCCGGATCTGGACAACAAGTCCACGTTTCCCGGGGCGGTCGCGGGGGCGGAGACGTTCAGTCTGGCCGGGTACGCAGACTGGCGTCTGCCGAGCATCAAGGAACTCTACTCGCTCATAGACTTCAGCGGCCGCACCGGCATGAGCGCGGCCTCCTCGGTACCCTACATCGACACGGATTACTTCGACTTCGAATATGGGGACGAGAGTGCCGGCGAGCGCTTCATCGATGCCCAATACTGGTCCAGCAACGCGTACGTGGGCACGGTCATGGCCGGCTCAACCGCGGTTTTTGGGGTGAACTTTGCCGACGGGCGCATCAAGGGCTACGGCCTGGACCACCCCGGCGGTGACAGTATGACCCAGTTCGTCCGTTACGTGCGCGGCAATCCGGGCTACGGCATCAACGACTTCGTCGATAACGGTGACGGCACTGTCACCGATCGGGCTACGGGGCTGGTGTGGCAGGAGGGTGACAGCAGTACGTCGATGAACTGGGCCGAAGCGCTGGACTATGCCGAGGGACTGGTTCACGCGGGGCGTGACGACTGGCGCCTGCCCAACGCCAAGGAACTGCAAAGCGTCGTGGACTACACCCGGGCACCCGACGCTTTGATCCCGGCACAGCAGGGGCCGGCCATCGACCCCGTCTTCGACATCACCGAGATCGAGTCCTGGGCCTGGACCAGCACTACGCACGTGGATGGCCCCGACGCCAGTTACGCGGCCTACATCTGCTTCGGGCAGGCTTTGGGCTACTTCGGCCCGCCGGGTCACGAGTCCTGGATGAACGTCCACGGGGCCGGTGCGCAACGAAGCGACCCCAAGAGCGGCGATCCCGACGATTGGCCCTACGGGCACGGCCCGCAGGGTGACGAGATCCGCATCTACAACCACGTACGTGCGGTGCGGGGGCCGTTCTGCCCTGCCGATCTCGACCAGGACAGTGACATTGATGTGGCCGACTTCGCCATGTTCGCGGGCTGCCTGGCCGGCCCGGGTCAGGAGGCGCCCGCCGGATGTGTGCTGGCCGATACCGATACTGACGGTGACGTGGATCTGGACGACTTTGCGGCGCTACAGATGACATTCAGCGCCACGTCGGAAGCGGCCTATCCGGCCTGTACGAACTAGCGGTCCGTACAATAAATGTGGCACCGGCGTCCCGCCGGTGAGTATGTGGCACCGGCGTCCCGCCGGTGAGTGTGTGGCACCGGCGTCTCGCCGGTGAGTGTGTGGCACTGGCGTCTCGCCGGTGAGTGTGTGGCACTGGCGTCTCGCCAGTGAGTATGTGGTCGGGTGCCCCATTCCTTGCGCAGCAAGGGGTGGGGAATCGCAGCCAGGCGCCGACACGTGGACCACCCGGCCTCATCGAGGACCCCGGTAAGTCGGAGTCGTAAAGACTGCGCCGCGGTGCCTCAACCCGGCATAAATGCCGGGCCTAGCGTGCAGGCGCCGGCATCACCGGCGGGTTCACGTCCTTGCACCGGCGGAAGCGATCGAGTCACCCAGGCGGCGTGTTGCCGATGTGTCGTTACGCGGTTTCCTCATCCGTGAGGTCCGCGATCCGCTGATTGACCTGCTTGACGAAGCTCTCAACGCGCTCCCGGGTGGGAAACACGTTGTAGACTCCGCCAATGTCCAGCTTCTTCTGCTTGGCTTTGAGGACCACGGAGGCGACCTGGGGCTTGTTCTCGGGCTTCTCTTCTATCGAGGCGTCACTGATCTCGTTCCAGGGGACCAGGTCCTCGGAGAAGCCGGGCAGGCGCACTAACAGGCCGTCACTGGTGACCGCCACGTCAAAACCGCGACGGTAGCGCTTGACCAGAAACCAGATTGCTATTCCTACGAAGAAGAACCAGAGCACTGCCAGTACAGCGCCGAGCTTCTGCAAGGCTGATGCCGCCGCGAAGTTGGCAGCGTGCGGCAGGTTTCTCAGCACGATCCAGCCGCCGCCGAGAATGGCCACCCAGAGCACCAGCACCTGCCTGGGGTTAGTGACCTGGTAGAGTGCGCACCGCTCGTCATACCGCAGGCCGCATTCCGGGCAGGCGTGATCGGCTGGCAGCCCACGTAGCGAGTAGCCACATCTGGGGCACTTGGTGAAGGCAGGAGATGATTCAGATTGGCTAGCTTCGACGCTCACACCTAAAGTCTAGCCGCATGACGGGCAACTGGATACCCTGTTGATAAGTTGCGACATCATTGGGGCGTCGCGAACTCTGGTGCGGTAGGGTCGTACCACTTGCTGAAGGTGACGCCATGACGGTGACCCAGACCGGCGAGGCCACGCTAATCAAGTCCATCGATCCGACGCTGCTTGATAGCGATCGGAGGGTCGCCGCCGACGTCGACTGCTTTCAGTGCGGCTACAACCTGCGCACCTTGCCGGCCACGGGGGTCTGTCCGGAATGTGCCGGCGCGGTGGCAGACAGCCTGCGACGCCCTGAGTTGTATAGGGCATCAGCCGTGTGGCTAAGCGGTTTGCTGCACGGAGTTCGTTGCCTCCTGTTCGCCCTACTACAACTCGCCATCACAGCGGCGGCAGCCGTTGTAGTGCGCTTTGCCATGCCGGCCGTCGGCCTGGCTGGGCTGGCTGGACTGGGCGCCGTGATGTTCACCCTGGTCGGCGTGGCGTGTCTTACGGCGCCTGAGCGCCATAGGCATGGCCAACTCGAACGGGAACACTGGCGGCAAGCGGCCCGCTGGAGTCCGCCGGCGACCTGCGGCCTCGCGCTAGTGACGGTGTGCATAGTAGGGATCTTTCTGCCCGCGAGAGTGAGCCTGCCGGTCAGTGTTCCATTTGCTGCCACCGTGTTCCTCGGCTTGGTGGTCTCCCCATTCGCGGTGTTGCGCTACCTGGCCATACTGCTTCGACGAACGCGTGAGGCTGCACTGGCCAGACTCGCTGGCCACGCCGCCGTAGCTCTGCTGACTCTGGGCATTATGAACTTCCTGCACGCGCTGCTTCCACTGTTCACGGGTATACAAGCCCTCCATCAGTTTCGGGACCTGCGCCTCATCGTCGTCGGCTTGACCGGCCTTGGCTATCTGGTCTGCGGGCTGCTGAGCACTTACGTCTTGCTGCGCAGCCGCCATGTCTTCAGCCAGGCCCTGGCGGCGTCAGAGTCCCGCCGGGTCAGGTCCGACTAACGCGTTGGCAGCGTGCGATCCGGTCGTCGTATCGCAGGCCGCCCACCTGGCGGGATCGGCTGGCCTGCAACGGACGCGACGGGTAGCCGCATCCGGGGCACTCGCGGGAGGCCGGTGGAGAGTCACACTGGTCAACTATGCTGCTCTTGGCGGTCATATGGCAACGAGGCCTGCCACGGTGTACCCTGTTGATGAGTTGTGACACCCTACGGTCGTCGCGAATCCCGGATCGGCAGGCTCGTACCGGTCAGTGATGGTGACTCCATGACGGCGGATCAAACAGTGGAGGGCACCCTACCCAACTGCGTCGCCCCGGCGCTGCTCGATAGCGATCGGCGGGTCGCCGCCGACGTCGACTGCTTTCAGTGCGGCTACAACCTGCGCACCTTGCCGGCCACGGGGGTCTGTCCGGAATGTGCCAGCGCGGTGGCAGGTAGTCTGCGCGGTCCTGAGTTGCACTGGGCATCACCCAAATGGTTGCGCGGCGTTGTGTCGGGTATTAACTACCTCCTGCTTACGTACCTGCTGCTCTTCCTCGCGGTGGCTTTCCTGATGCTGGCGGACGGAGACACGATGGGGGGCATGCTGGGCGGCTTGGCGGGCTTTGGTGCGCTAATGCTCGCGGTGTTCGGTGTAGCCCTGCTTACGGCGCCGGACCGCCTGGCGCCCAGTGATCGCCAACTCGACGGCTGGCGACAGGCCGCCCGTTGGGGATCGGCAGCGGCGTGTATTCTCCTGCTGGCCACGATTGTACTCGTCGCCGTGCTTCAGCCGAGGAGAGTGAGTCTGCCCATCAGCATACCGTTTGCGGGCTTCGTCTTATTCGGCTTGGTCGTTTCTCCGCTGGCAGTGTTCAGGTACCTGGGACTGCTGGTGCGGCGGGCGCAGGAGAAGTTGCTGGCCAGGCTGGCCAACGGGCTAGCGTTGGCTCTGCTTATTCTCGGCGTCTTCAGTTTACTGCACGTGCTGCTTGTGGTGTTTGGTAGCGTGCTGGTCCTCCCTCCGCTCGGCGTGCTGCGCGCGATAGTTGTTTGCCTGTCCGTCGTTGGCTATCTGGCCTGCGGGCTGCTGGGCCTCCACGTCCTGCTACGCAGCCTGGAGGTCTTCACCCAGGCCAAGTCGGCGTCAGAAGAGCGGGCCGGACTCTCTAATCATTGACCCGGCCATCGTCGAGCGGGTCCTTGGCCCCGGTACGCAGGCTTCTGATCAGGAATGTCAGATCCCGCACTCCGCCGACAGTGAACCAGATAGTCACCACGACGGAGCAGGCCAGGATGAACCAGGTCCAGCCGTGCCAGAAGCTCAGCCAGGAATCTGCGGGGACATCGACCACCAGATTGTAGACAGTGCCGGCCAGGAAGATCAGCGTCCACACCAGCGGCCAGCCCAGGGTGATGTAGGTCACGATGCGATCGGTGCCGGTGAAATCCCTGCTGAAGCCGAGCTTCTCCAGCCAGGTGCGGGCGTCACCGTATGATGTCGTGGTCTCGCCGGCCACAGCGTACTGGCCGCGGTGCAGTAGCCGGTCCATGTTGAAAACCTTTCGCGGCCCCAGCAGCGAAACCAGCACGTAAACGGTGACGGCGGATACGATGGTCCAGAAGGTGATCTCCTGCCCGGTCAGAGGGAAGGTCTTGTCCACTTGCTTGACGATGATACCCGCCAGCGACTGCGTCATGCCGGTGATCATGGCCGCCCAGGCGGCCGGGGTCGTGCCGTGCTTCCAGTACAGCCCGCCGATGATGGCCGACCCGGCGCCGCCGACGAAGACCGAGGCAGTCAGCGCGCAGAACATGGCGATATACTGCGTAGGTTTGAACAGCAGGCTGAACACGAAGATGGTCAGTGCCACGCCACAGATCGAGTAGCGCAGCAGGCGCAGGTGCTGCTGCGGTGTAAAGGGCTTCTTGCGGAAGGGGAGGATGACGTCCTGCACCAGGATCGTGCCCCAGGAGTGCAGGTAGGTGTCGTGTGTGCTGATGAAGGCGGCCAGCATGGCCGCACAGGCCAGCCCCATCAGCCCCTTGGGCAGAATGGCGCCCATGACCAGCGGCGTGCGAGCCTGGTTTCGCAGCGCGTCCGTATCCAACGCGTCCAGCGAGGCTTGCACCGCGGCCGCCTGCCCGGCGTAGTCGGGATGGTGCAGGAAAGTGCGGACGCAGATGGGCAGAACCAGCACGATCAGCATGAGCACCCGAATCCGCCAGCTACCGATGATGCCGGCCATCTTGGCTTCGTGGGCGTCCTTGGCCGAGCAGTTGTAGCCTTGTACTCCCTGCCAGCCGAGGGCACTGTAGAACATGATCACCACGCCGATCACGTAATACCAGAAGTCAAAGTGCTTCTCCTTGCCGAGCTTGAAGGGGTGAACCAGCGACTGCTCGGCCGGCGCCGACATCAGCACGTCGGCGATCTTCTCCCAGGGAAAGGTCGCCATCAGAAATACGATCAACACCGCGAACACGATGTTGCTCAGAGTGCCCTGCAGGAAGTCGGTTACCATGACCGCGATCTGCCCGCCCCAGAAGGTGAACACCAGAGAGACCGACAATAGCAGCGCCATGAGCAGCGGGAACATGCCGACCTCCAGCCCCGCCAAGCCGATACTGGCCGGCAGCCCACACATCGAGATGAAGAACCGCGCCCCGATGGCCGGGAATATGCCGAAGTTGATGATGCCCGCCAGGTAGGCCGTCAGGCCGGCGAAGATGCGGAAGTTGCGGCTGTAGCGCATCTCGAAGAACTGTGCCAGGGTCATGGCTCGCGTTTGCCGATAGCGATAGATCACCCACCCCGACAGGGCCATGATGATCATGGCCGGCCCTTCCATCGACCCCCACCAGTAGGGCGTGTATCCCACCTGGTAGTTCTGCTCGAAGAACCAGACCAGTGAGATCACCCCGAGTTGGGCCATCCCCGAGGCGACCGAGATGAGGTAGCGCCCACCGCACCGCTCGGCGGCCAGAAAAGCGGCCACGCTCCTGGTGTACTTCCGGGTGCTGACCGCGCCCCATACCAAGACGCCCAGCATGGCCGCTACTATGCCCCAGTCAACAAGGTGCATGTTCATCGAGCTTGTCGTGTCTCCCGTTCTGCGATGTCTGGCGAATGCCGCAGCAGCCTCACGCCCGGCCCTCCGTCAGGTCCTGCCAGGCCTGGAACACAGCCCCGGCGTTCTCGAGGCGGGTGCTGCCGCCCAGCTCGAACTGGGCGATGACGCCGCCGGAGGGCCGATACAGGTTCTCGACCACTCGCCGGACGGCATCGCGCGCCGGTTCGGTTGATTCGGCCGGCAGCACCCGCTGGCGGTCAATCTCGCCCCAGAAGGTGATGCGGCCGGCGAACCGCCGGCCAATCTCCTCGATGTCCATGCAGAACAACTGGCTGTTGATGGCGTCAACCCCGATCTCGATCAAGTCCTCGTAGATATCGAAGATGTAACCGTCCGAGTGCATCAGGGTCTTCTTGCCCGCCGACCGGGCGATCTCGACATACTCGGCGTAGAGAGGTTTGAACAGCCGCCGCCACTGCTCTGGCGAGATCAGCAGGCATTGCTGCGAGCCCCAGTCATCCATGAACGATATTCCGTCCACCTCGGTCGAGGCCCAGACCTCGACTTCCCGACAGTTGAGATCGTGGACCATCCCCAGCAGTTGATGCAGTTCCGGTGCATCCACGGCCAGGTCCATCAACAGGTTCTCCGTACCGCGTATGAACTGCATTCGCTCGAACGGACGCGGGCAGCAGTCCGCCAGCATGAACTTGTCCGACGCCCGGCAGGCACTGTTGACGGCCGCCACGTCGACCTCCAAGGCCTCCACCGGCGGGCGCAGGTCAGTCAGCTTTGACCAGTCGTCGAGGATAGGCTCTCTGACCAGCCCCATGATCCCGTCCTGGACGTTCTCGAACACGCAGCCCCATTCATCGCGGTAGGTGCCGGCTATGTACGGGGCTCCTTCGGCCAGCGCCGCCAGCTTCCGGTTGACGATGCCCGGCCTGCCGAAGTCGCTAGACCATCGGCGCTGAAACTCCTCCACCGCGTCTTGGCCGTGCTCCCGGCAGGCAATCGGTAACAGCCAGAGGTCGCGCGGCACCCGATCGGGGCCCTCGAACTCCAGGCACCGGCGCACGCGCTCGCGACTAGTCATGGCTCCTTCTCCATACCGGACACCCGTCTCTCGCCCCGAAGGCCGAGAGTCGGGCACATCGTGTCGCCGATCGCCCCTGGGGGCAAGCCCGCCCGCTGTTCGGGCTGGCCCGAGGTGATCTTCCGTACAGCAGGTCGGCCAGCCCTCGAGGCACGCCGGATTTCTCCGATCCG
>JANQGB010001015.1 GCA_028277545.1 Phycisphaerae bacterium
GGCCTTGGCCAGAAACTCGCGCTGCGCGCTGACCAGGCTGCCCAGTCGGGCCCGAGTCCGCACGGCTTCCGCCAACCTGTCCTTCAGAGAGGATAGCCGGAAGGCAATGCTCTCCGGGTTCGAGGGATCTACGCCAGGGTGGTTCATACGGATCGTGGTCAGCCGGCGATCGATCTCGTCAAGAATCGCCCGCTTGTCCGCCGCCTTCTCCAGGTGCCAGTTCCGCGTCTCGGCCAGCGTCTCCGTAACCTTGCGCCGAACCAGGCGCTTGTACCCCTCCTTCATCCCATCCAGCAGCCGGGTCATCACCGCCGGATCGGAGCCCGTATAACTCAGATCGATCACGTTGCCGTACTGCGACTTGCGATAGGCAGTAACCGCGACATTCGCGGTCAGCGCCTTGCAGATCCGCTCGCGCTCCTCGGCGACTTCCTCGGTGAACGAGCCGTCCTCATTGCGCTCCAGGTGGTCTGTCAATCCCAGTTCGTCAGCGATCGGCCCCACGACTTCCACACTGCGGATATCCTGATCCAGAGTGTTCATCAGGTAGCCGAACTTGGCCAGCACGATCTCCGGGGGAAGACTGACGGAGACCGCATCCTTGGCCTGCTCGAAGGTCGTGTTGGCCTTGAAGGTTCGAGGAACGTACTGGCTGGCAATGAACGCGGCAGTAGTCGCCAGACAGAACGGGACAAAGAACACCCAGCGGCGCAGGAACAGGATGCGCACCACTTCCCCGATCGTCTGCCGGAGATCAGCGGGGATCACGTCGTCGCGACCGGGGCGTCGCGGCTCGGAGCTTCTCCCTGCCGAGGTTCGACTTGGGCGTGATGTCTTTGGAGCGTGTTCCACGTCTGGTCGTCCGTCAATCCTCGCTGCGGTTTTCGTACTCGTCCTGCGTATCCATGAGTGTGGCCGGGAACCGGTAGGCTTCCACGACCGGCATGAACGGATGCAGCACCTCACGGATACGGTGGCCGATCCAGCCCAGCGGAGTAGGCGGTACCCACACGATGTCACCGGGTTCGAGCAGGACGTTCATGCGCATGTCCCCGGTCTGCATCATCTTGTCCAGGTCCACCATGATCTTGACGCGATCCTCGGGATCGGGCGCCGGACGGATCACCTCCACCCGTGACCGCCAGGCCACGAACGTCGGCTTGGCCAGGGCCAGCGCATCTATCACCGAGTCACGACCGGTGTAGATCTGTGGCCCGGGCATGCCCACCTCACCGAAAACGTAGTACTTCTTCGAGGCGTAAGCAGTTACCACCACCTGGACCTTGGGGTCCTCGTAATAGGGTTGGAGCAGCTCCTCCAGCTTGGCGCCGATCTCCCTTGGCGTTTGATCGACGACGCTGACGTCTCCCAGAAGCCGTAGCGAGATCTTGCCATCCGGCCCGATCGTCTGTCCGGCACCATCAATCTCGAGAACACGGGGGGCGGAGATTCCGATCGCGTCGGGGATGCCGACGCGATACTCCGTCGCCGTGACGGAGTGCTCGTTCTCCTTCAGGAAACGTAGCAGGTCTCCGTGCTGGTTCGAGCACCCGGTGCACGCCAGAGCCACTGCCACCACCGCTATTCCTGCCATGCTCGAACCAAGCCTCATCGAGCTGTTCCTCCGCAAGCGCTCGCTCTCCCCACGATCTCGCGAGTCTCGCTAGCCAACGGGCAAAAACGTGGCACGCAACGCGTCCGGTGCGTGTTCACCTCGCGCTGCACGAATCTTCGCGAGTGTTATCGGATCGCTGGGTTCTGGCCTGAACCTAACTGCACGATTATGTGACGTGAACCGCCGGGCGGGTCACGAATTGCCGTCCCTTCAAGCCGCGCTTTGACTTATTCGGACCTCAAGGCCCCGTTCTGAAGGACCGATATGTAGCATCACGGCGTCCGTCGACCGGAGCGCTGGAGAGCAGGCGACACGCAGCGTGCGAGCGGCCACTATATGTATGTAACCCACTTCGGACTGCGTGAGCCCCCCTTCAACAACACGCCGGATCCGCGTTTCTTCTACGCCACTCCGGAACACGAAGAAGCCCTGGCCACGTTGATCTACGCCATCAGCGAGCTGAAGGGGTACGTGCTGCTCACCGGCGAGGTCGGCACTGGCAAGACGCTCATCACGCGGCTGATGTTGCGGCGCTTCGGAGATCGGATCAGCTCGGCCGTAATCAACAACACCTGCCTGGACGCGGACGATCTCCTCGCGGCGATCTGCAGTGAGTTTCGGTTGGAGGTCCCTGCATCCGCCACGCGGTTCGAGCGGGTGCGGGCGCTTCAGGACCACCTGCTGGCCGAGTTCGCCGCCAACCGGCCGGTCGTGCTCGTCCTCGACGAAGCCCAGAACCTGTCGCACGAGGCCTTCGAGCAGTTGCGCATGATCGGCAACCTCGAGGCCGATGACGCCAAGCTGCTGCAGGTGGTCATAGCCGGGCAGCCTGAGCTCCGCGAACGGTTCCAAGCCAAGAACATGCGGCAGCTCAAGCAGCGGGTATTCCGCAGCTTCCACCTGTCCGCCTTGACGCGCGATGCGCTTGCCGCCTATGTGAGACACCGCCTCAAGGTGGCCGGGCTGGGAAACACCCCCCCCGCACCGGGCGACGTAGCTGGCCAGCAGCCCCCGGCTCTGCTCGACGACGAAGCCCTGGACCTGATCCACGCCTTTACCGGCGGACTCCCCCGGCTGATCAACACGGTCTGCGATAACGCCATGCTCTGCTCGTTCGCCGCCGATCGGCTGGCGATCGACGGCCCCTTCATGCGTACCGTAATCGACCAGATGACGGCCAGCGACTCGCCCACGCCGGCGCCAGCCCCGCCCGCCAGCGCCGTGGCCACGGAGACTATGGAAGCCGAGGAAACTGCGGTCCAGATGGACCGGCGACTGCAGGATCGACCTTCGCCGGCACCATCGCCCGAGCGGAGGAACTCGCCGCCGCCAGCCGAGATCTCGACCTTCGCTCAGCACATCGATCGGCTCTCACAGGTCTGTCAGGAAATGTCCGAACAAACCCAGGCAGCGGCCCAGCGCGTCACCGGCATCTGCCAGTCAGCGGACCTCAGCTACGCCCGGTTGGCAAACTGCGCCAGTCACGTTGAATCGGCCGTCAACGCCATCACCCAGCGTGACGCGTACCGAAGCCAGCCAAGCCTCGAGAGAATCACGCCTGGGCGGGAAGCCGCGGCCGCAGCCACGCCAGCCAATCGTTCACCCGAGAAGATCATGCCGCCATCGAAAAGTGCGACGCCGCGCTCTTCTTCTGACAGGTTTCGGTCGCTGATTGACCGCAGTCGGTGCAGCCTGGACACGTTACGGGAGCTCATCTCTGATCCGTTGACCCAACTTCCGCCAACCGTCCCCGTGTTCAACGGCGATGACTCGTTGGAGTCCGCGATCGCGGCCAGCCGCAGCTCACGCTCCGCGATGAGTGACCTTCATGCCACGGAATCGTTGTCACCCACGGCAGACCTCGCACGCCGCGTGCAGTCCTTGGTTCACGTGGTAGCGAACTACGATCCTCCGATGTGACGATTCTCTCCCGCAGCCACGTACAGCCTGACCAGATGCACACCCCGGGCCGCAAAGGCGCCCAAACCTCCGTCGCGACTTGACGAGTGCACGGCAACTGAGGTCAGCCCCCACATGCAAAAGACGGAATCGCCGTTGAAGGCGATCCCGTCTATCAATCGACCAGGGTGCCGGCGTGCCGCCAGCCGGCAACGACTGAATCCCCCGAGCCTGCCTTCAGCTAGGAGTCGTCGGGGTCGTATTCCTCGTCCTCCTCGTCAAGCTCTTCTGCCGCGTCGGCATCTTCCTGATCCGTCGGCTCTTCCACTTCGTCCTCATCGCTGTCCACATCCACGCGACGATCAGGTCTCGTGCCCGGTCGCCTCTCCCGCGAGCCCCGTTCGCCGCGGCGCGACTCGATAGCCTCGACCTGCTCCCGTATGCGCTCCTCCGCCTCCTCCAGGCGGCGTGCCTGGTCCTCGTCCAACTCGGCGAGAATGTCTTCCCGCAGTTCGTTCAACATCCTCTCCATGGCCGCCTCGTCGCCCCGGGCTTCACGTACGGCGTCGCGCAAGTCAATGAACAGCCGAGTCGTCGCCTCCTTCTGCTCGGGAGTCAGATCAACATCCCGCAGGGCGCGCCTGAGGACGCGCATCGTATCCAGCCTGGCGGTTCGCCCCTCAGGTCCCGGCGAAGCCATGCGGATCAGCCTGCGAAAGTCGCTGCCCTGCTCCTTGTCCAGGACTTCCAGCACCGCATCGTGGAACCGGCGGGCCTCCTCCCAGATCCGCCCGCTGCCGCCTCGCAGGCTGCGAAACTCCTCCACCAGTTCCCGTAGCGTGTCGCGATCACCATCGTGGCGGGCTTCGTTGATCCGCTCCTGAAGGTCGCGCAGGCGACCGGCGTTTTCCCGGCTGTGGCGCTCCTCCTCCTTGGCAATCTCCATGACCTTCTCGAGCTGCTCCTCGAACAGGTCGTTGATCTCCTCGAACTGTTCTTCCGTCAGCTCCAGCTCTTTGCGAACCAGCTCACGGAGCTTCTTGAGCCGCCGGATTTCCTGACGACCGGAGTTTCGGTCCTGGTCACTGGCGCCTCGCGAGCCACGCTCGTCCGCCTCGTGCGTCTCGGGAACCTGACCGGACTCGTCCTCCTCGTCGATTTCGACCCCCTCCTCAACCTCGGCCGCGTCACCGTCGTCGGCATCCGCTTCCTGACTGAACGCCGCCTGCGGCTGGGCAAGCAGACCTAGCAAGGCCACTACGCAACACAATCCCAGCCCCCCGAAAAGCGTGTCACTTCTCATATCCGTAATCTCCTGGTACAAGTCTCGCGTGCGCCCGCCGCACGGCGCTACCGACGACACAAATGTACCGCAACGAACGCTGGAACGCGATGCGTATTCGCCCAAAACCAGGACGTCGACAGCTCTCGGGAAACAGCAAGCCGGGCCGCGCGGCGGCGAGTCCTCCTGACGACCAGCCCACGCTGACCGCGATCCCAGGCGCCCAACAATAAGTCTAAGCACCGAATGCACTTACACGTAATCATCTGCTTCGCCTTGCTTATCTGGTGGCCCCAGGATCGCCAGTTCGACCCGCTCGTCTCGTCACCCACCGGGACTTGGCTGATGGTGTGGATTCAGCCGCTGCTGCTCTTCCTGGCCGCGTCTCTCACCTCCACGCGCTCCATGAACCATTTGCGACGCGGAGGTCGCGGCCCCGAGGTCGCACAACATCTCTATCACCGCGCATCCATGGCACTTCGAGTCACTGCCGTCCTCGGATTCGCCGGCACGCTCTTCCTGCTTCCCTGGCACGAACAGGTCCAGGCAGTGAGCGTGTTCCAGGCCGCGCCCGGGCTGGCAGACCTCGTAATAGTCTCACCCTTCCTGGCAGCGGCGGTGCTGGTTTTTGCCGGCACCTATCCCATCGACCGAGCCCTTCATCAGCAGATTCTCCAATCGCGCGCCTGGGAGGGTGCGCCTCATCGAACCGTCTGGACCTTCGCACAGTACCTGTTGTTCAACGTCAGACACCATCTGCTGGTTGTGCTCGTGCCCATGACCATAATCCTGGTGGCGTTCGATCTGGCCCGCACCAATGAAACCTGGTTGGCACAGACGCTCCGCGTGAGTTGGGCGGCGGAAGCCGTACCGGCGCTGGCTGCCGGGTTAGTCTTCGTCGTGGCGCCGGTGATGCTGCGCTACATCTGGCCCACGGCCGTGTTGCCAGACGGCCACCTGCGGCAAAGCCTGCAGAGAATCTGCCAGAGGGTAGGCTTGCGGTATCGCGACATCCTGGTCTGGCAGAGTGGCGGCATGATGGTCAACGCGGCAGTGATGGGGCTGTTCCCCAGGGTGCGCTACGTCCTGCTCTCCGATGGCCTGCTGGAGACCATGGCCCCTGAGCAGATCGAGGCAGTGTTTGGACACGAGGTCGGGCACATCCGCCACCGGCATATCCAGTTCTTCCTCCTCTTCGCCGTCTGCTCCATGCTACTGCTCTCCGCTGTCGTGGAAGGGCTGCGGGTCGGCGTCGAGCGGGACCTGTTCCACATCAGCGTGCTGACCATCGAGGCCATCGGCATGGCCTTCATCCTGCTCGTCTGGATGGTCGCTTTCGGCTGGATATCACGCAGATTCGAGCGCCAGGCAGACCTCTTCGGGGCGCGCTGCGTAACTCCGCAGGAACGCAGCGACTGCCGCGAGCCGTGCAGCATCCACGACGAACATCGCCGCGGCTCCGCGCCCGCCGTCTGCGCTACGGCCGCCCGGGTCTTCGCCTCGGCCCTGGACCACGTGGCGTTTCTGAACGGCATTCCACACGACGAACGCAGTTGGCGTCACTCCTCGATCGGCAGCCGCATCCGCTTCCTGACGTCGCTGGCCGGCGATCCGGCGAGGCTGCGTAGTTTTGAGCGGAGGATTCGTCACATCAAGACGGCGCTACTGGTCTTGGCCGTGGCGGGTCTGATCATCGCTGCGCTCTACGTGCGGCAACATCCGCTTTATGGTATAGGAGTGGGCGTGGAGCCGGAACCAACCGACGTGCCCGGACAGGTTACCAATCCCCTCGAGAGGGCTGACTGATCTGATGCCCGCGCAGATTGTCGACGGCAAAGCACTGGCAGCCAGTATCCGGTCGCAGACCGCCCAACAGGTCCAGGAGCTTCGCGCCGAGGGCATCCATGTTCGTCTCGACGCCGTGCTGGTGGGACAGGACGATGCGGCAGTCATTTACGCCCGCTCGCAACAGACGCGCTGCCGCGAGGTTGGTATCGACTACCACTTCCATGCCCTGCCGGCGGATTCCACCGAGCGCGACTTGCGGACCTTCCTGGCAGACTTGAACCGTGATCCCAGCGTGACGGGCGTCCTGCTGAATCTCCCGCTGCCTGACGGTGTGGACACCGCCGCTGTCCAGTACGGCATCGATCCCTACAAGGACGTGGAGGGAATCAACCCGGCCAACATCGGCTTCGTGTTCTACGATTGCCCCATCATCGCCCCCTGCACCGCGCTGGCGGTGATGGAAATACTCAGGCACACGGGCTGTGATCCGCGAGGGCTGGAAGCAGCAATAGTGGGCCAGGGTGCCATCGCCGGTCGCCCCACCACGCTCTTCCTGTTGCAGCAGTTAGCCACCGTCACAGCGTGTCACGAAGCGACGAAAGACCTGGCGGCCAGGACTCGCCACGCCGACCTGCTGGTCGTGGCAGCCGGCGTTCCGAACCTGATCCGCGCCGAACATGTCAAGCCCGGGGCGCTGGTCATCGACGTGGGCATAAACCGCATCACCTCGGCCGATGGCAAACGCCGTATTGTCGGAGACGTGGCCTTCGACGAGGTGAGCGAAGTAGCCGGCACGATTACGCCGGTCCCCGGAGGAGTCGGCCCGGTCACGGTCGCCATTCTGATGCGTAGCGCCGTAGAGGCGGCGCGCAAACAGCACGCCGGTCGCCGCCCGATATCCTGAGCGCGCCCGCTCATGTTTCAGCCCGGAAATCGCTGGCCCCTTAGCCGGCCACCCCCCGATCTTTGCGTCCGCTGGTGCTGGAATTCCTCCTGCCTGACACGTCAATCAGCGTCAGATATTGTCCATCGGAACCGCCGGGCGCGGCCCTGACGGATTTCCCAATAATTACTCATTGCGTTGCCATTCAACCGGCGATACACTTTTTTACACAGCTATGCGTCGCTATCGTCATCCTAAAAGCGTTGCGCTCACGATGCCGTACCGTGGCGGTAAGCGGCGACATTATGGCTCCGCCTTCAGCCTCATAGAACTCCTCGTTGTCACTTCAATCATCGTCATTCTGATGGCCATCATGCTGCCGGCACTGAAGCGCTCGATCCGCCAGGCGCGGCAGACGGTGTGTGCCCACCACCTCAAAGCCATCGACCTGATGATGCACATTTACCGGACTGAGAGTCGAGGCTGGCTGCCGCACATTCCGGACGAACCGTTCACCGATCCTGACGCACCGCCGCGGTTCTGGTTCGACATGCTGCTCAGCGGACAGTATCTATCGGACCCGGCCGTACTCATCTGTCCGGATGATCCCTACCGAACCACGCTGGAGCAGATCGCCCGGAGCGCGTCTCAATCCGAATCGGCTCACTTTTCCAGCTACGGTATGAGCGAGGTCATCCTGGCCAGCCCCGGCGCTTACTTGGCGCATGTTGATC
>JANQGB010001076.1 GCA_028277545.1 Phycisphaerae bacterium
TGTCGAGCGCTACCACCTGCCCACCAGCGAAGAGGACATTCCCGTCGCCCGGCGGCGGCTGGCCTATGACGAGCTGCTGCTGATGCAGTTGGCGGTGCAGTTCAAACGCTGCCACGCCGTTCGGACCCGGCGGGCGACACCAATACAAACCTCCGAGAAGATCAACCGGCGCATCCGGGCCCGGTTTCCGTTCGACCTGACCGCGGGACAGGAGTCGGCAGTGACCGAGATCGTCACCGACCTGTCACGGGACCGCCCCATGAGCCGCCTGTTACAGGCCGACGTGGGGGCCGGCAAGACCGCGGTGGCGGTGTACGCCGCCCTGACGACCATCGCCAACAGGCGGCAGGTGGCGATTCTCGCTCCGACCGAGATTCTGGCGGAGCAACACTACCGCAAGGTAAGCCGATACCTGCACGGCAGTCGGGTGCGCCTCGGCTACCTGGTCGGTGGTCAGTCGAAGTCGCAGCGCGAGGCCCTGTTGCGCGAGGTGGCTGCCGGCAGGATCGACCTGGTAATCGGAACGCACGCCCTGCTGGGCGAGGGTGTCAAGTTTGCGTCGCTGGGGCTGGCGGTAGTCGACGAGCAGCATCGCTTCGGCGTGACGCAGCGGGCCACGATCCGGGCCAAGGGCGACGCACCGCACTACCTGGTACTGACCGCCACACCCATCCCGCGGACCCTGGCCATGACCGTTTTCGGAGACCTGGACGTCTCGGTCATTCGCGACCGACCGCCCGGACGAGGTACGGTGGAGACCCGCCTGCTGCGCCAGAACGAGGAATCCGCCGCCTGGGACTTCGTACGCCTGCGACTTCAGACCGGCGAACGGGCTTTCGTGGTCTATCCGCTGGTGGAAGAGAGTGAGAATCTGCAGTTGCAGGCCGCGGCGGTCGAGGTCGATCGGCTGCGCCGGGGCGAACTGGCGGACCACTCGGTGGGCCTGCTCCACGGCAAGATGAGGTCGGCCGATAAGGAGCAGGTGATGAACGCCTTCCGGGATGGCCGGTTGAACGTCCTGGTGGCCACCACCGTGGTCGAGGTCGGCGTGGACGTGCCGGAAGCGACGGTGATGATGGTCCATCACGCCGAGCGCTACGGCCTGTCCCAGTTGCACCAGCTTCGCGGTCGCATCGGCCGAGGCGGCCGGGCCTCGTACTGCCTGCTGCTCAGCGACAGCCAGGGCGAGGATGCCACCGCGCGTCTCCAGACCATGGTCGACACCGCTGACGGCTTCCGGATCGCCGAGGAGGACCTGCGGATTCGCGGCCCCGGCGAACTGATCGGCCGGCACCAGCACGGCTTCCCCGCCTTCAGAGTAGCCGACTTGGTCCAGGACCTCGACCTCCTCGACGCCGCCCGCGAAGACGCCGCCGCCATCCTCCGCACCGACGCAACCCTGCACAACTGCCAACATCAGGCACTACGAGCGGCCCTCGTGGCTCGATACGCCGAAATGCTCTCACTAGTAGACGTAGCCTGACCCGTAGGGTGCATCTTGATGCACCACGATCGGCTGCGACCCCGCCGTAGGGTGCATGTTGATGCACCACGATCGGCCGTGACCGCTGCGACCCAGACAAGTAGGGTGCATCTTGATGCACCACGATTGGCGGTGACCTCCACAGCACCACGAACGCTGGCGACCGAGGCAGCCCATTTTGCCCCAGCACATGTCGTAGGTGCCATACTGCGACCCCGCCGTAGGGTGCACCTTGATGCACCAGGATCGGAGGTGACCGCCGCAGCACCACGAACGCCGGCGTTCTGCGACCCCGTCGTAGGGTGCATCTTGATGCACCAAGAACGGCGGCGATCGCGGTAGCAACCGTAGACTGCGCCCCGGCCGCACCACGAACGCCAGCGACCACGGCAGCTCATCCTGCCCCACCACATGTCGTAGACGCCATTCTGCGGCCCAGCCCTGAAAGGGCGTAGGCGAATAGCCACGGGTGGAACGAAGTGGAACCCGTGGATACGTCCGCCCCCACCACCCCAGCCCCGGAGGGGCGAAGGACAGGTAAGTAGGGCGCAACTTGATGCACCACGTCTTCTAACGGCCGCCGTCCAGGATCTCCGCCAGATGGTGCCCGGAGACGTCGTACAGCGCAGTCACCAGAGCATCAGCGTCATCGGATGGCAGCGAGGCAATCCGCTGACCCTGTTCCGCCGTCAGCCGGGGGATGCCGAACCGCTCAATGAAATTCTTCTGATAACACTCGTACCCACCCTCGATCTGAAAGCTGGTCAGCCGGGCGTAGTAGTGCATCACCGTAGAGTTAAGGACCCTGCGCAGCGTCTCGATCGACAGATAAGGTGCCACCTCCCTGTCCATCCTGAGCGACACGGAGTAGCCGTTACAGAACAACTGGTCGGACTCATCCAGCAGGAAGTTCGGTCCGGCGTTGAAGGTCTTGGTCAGCAGCTTGGGGCCCGGCGCCTCGCGCCCCTGAGACCGCCCCCAGGCGTACCAGGCTGCACTTCTGCGTCTGCCCTTGTCCCGGGAGTGCAGTGCGTCGCGACAGGCCAGCAGGTGCTCGTAAGCAACGGGGAACCTGCGTCTCAGCTCATCCTCCGGAATGACCCGGTATGTGCCGTCTACGCGCACGTAGGGGAAGATCACCCGTCGCCGGTTATCGCGGAGCTGGCCTGGCGTGGTTACCTCGGCCACCTTGACCGCCCGCCTGGTGACGCCCCGCTCGATTTCCCTGGCCACGCCATCAACGTCCCGGGCTAGACATCCGCCGTTGTCCCCGCCCAGCAGGAAGACCGCATCCTTCAAGGTGGCGAAACCCACTCGAATCGCCGCGATCGAGCCCAGCGGTTGCCCGATCGACTCGATGCGGTGAATGTTCTCCAGGTGGTGCCGCCTGGCCAGCCGCCATTTCTTGACCTGAAGGTCGTCTACGCGGATCTCGGAGAAGTCCGCGCCACGCAGGGCGGCGGCGGTGATCGGTGGGTCAAGCGAGTCGAACTGGAACGACGCCTGGCGCTCGGTCCCCAGGAACACCAGGCAGGTATAGGCGCTGGCGTTCTCGAAGACGTGGTTGTGACCGAAATCCAGAACGCGCCGCAGGGCGCCGTTGTCCTGGAGGTACCGGCGGACCGGTTCGCCGGCCAGCGAGGTGAACAGGTTGTTCTGCGTAATGGCCGCCAGACACCCTCCCGGTCTCAGCAGGCGGTGGCCCGCGATGAGGAACAGTATCGCCAGGCTGTAACTACCTCTGGCGAAGCCGTTGAACGCGCCCAGAAGCTGCCGGCGGTAGGACGGGTCCAGGTTCTGCAGCTTGACATACGGCGGGTTGGTGGCCAGCACGTCGAATCCATCGCCCGAAACCGCCAGGCCGCGCAGTTCCTCCGGCGGTGACAGCAGGGTGTCGGCACGAAGAAGCCGCAGGTCACCTGCGCGCAGCGCTGACTGGTGGCTGGCCAGAAAGAGCTCGATCAGGCATCGGGCGTGTTCGAGCGCCAGCGGATCGTTGTCCACACCGGTAACGTATCTGGCAAAGGCGTCGGCATAAGTCAGGTCATAACGACTCGCCAGAAGACGGGCCGCTCGCAGTAGAAAGCCCGCGCTGCCACAGGCCGGATCGCATACCTCCGGTATCCGGCCACCCGTATCTGCGTTCGCCAGCGCTTCAGACAGGAGATAGTCGATTATGAAGTCCGGCGTATAAACCGCCCCTTTGGACCGGCGGTGATCCAGGCTGAGCAGGGCCTCAAACGCGGCCTCGAGATTCTTGATGGTGACAGTCGGCAACCGTGTTCGAAGGTTGCGCCGCACCGACTCGATCTCCGCAATGTTAGCAAGCGAAGCACGGGCGGCTGCTGTCGGGCATGCCCGCAGGCAGGATGCGGAAAGTCCGTTGGTGTCAGCGAAGTGGCGGATGAAGGCGGCCCGGATCGTGCCGGAGCAGTGGCCGCGGGCCAGTTCTGTAACGGCGTCCGGAACAGATCGGAAGGCAACGCTCGTGGAGCGTCCTGTCCTGCGCTTAGGCTGAGCCATGCGCTCTGCTCCGCGACTGTGGCCTGGCGGTGGCGTTCTCCTCGACGCCGGCGCTGACCGGTCGACGAGCATTGTACGCGGAACGGCATACCGTGGGACCCACCCGCCGGAGTAGCGGGTGTTCGCGCTTGTCATCGCCGGGTCCAAGCTGGCGGAGCGTCCAGGGCGCCCACGATTATCGGACCGGCAGCGACAATCTGGCCGGCGGCTCGGTGACTTGGCGCCCTCAAGATGGCGTTCGTGTTCTTCACCGACGCGCCCAACGTGCCGATAACGCGATTAGAGAAGCACTCGCGTGCCGGGCTTCCTGACGAGGCCGAGGCGCGCACTGGCCGCCGGCGGACAGGGACCGCTCGTCCACTATTCGTCGCCAGACGCGGGGTTGACCAAATGCCGAAAGCTAAGGATGTTCTTACCACCGGGCAGGTTGCCCGAATCTGCAACGTAGCGCCTCGCACCGTCTCGAAGTGGTTCGACACCGGCCAACTCCGCGGTTACCGAATCCCCGGCAGCAAGGACCGCCGTATTCCTGTCTCGCACCTGGTTCGCTTCATGCGGGCCCACAACATGCCTCTGGACGGCCTGGAAACCGGGCAGACGCACATCCTGGTGGTCGACAGCGACTTGGCCCTGACCGAGGTGCTCAAGGAAACCCTCGAAGCCGGCGGACAGTACCGGGTCTCGACGGCGGCCACCGCCTTCGAAGCCGGCATGCTGGCCGGTGACGATCCGCCTGACGTGCTCCTGATTGACGTGACCCTGCCGGACGTCTTACCCAGGGAGTTGTGCCGCTGCGCCAGAACCGACGAAGCGCTGCGCGACACCAGGATTATCGCCAGCAGCGGCGGCATCACCGACGGGCAGGGGCACGCCCTGATGCAGGATGGTTTCGACGCCTTCCTGCGCAAGCCGTTCGAAATCCGCCAGCTCATCGAGCTCGTCGAGGACGCGGTTCCCACTCTCCAATAGACACGACGCGAACGAACCGGCAATAACCATCGGCGCGCAACGCCCGCGCGACCCGCACCACCCAGTCGCGCCCCTCCGCGTGTCGTAATGCCTCAAAACTCCTGGACCGTAACGAGCCGCGAACTTCAGTTCGCGCGGACGCCCCATCGTCGACGACGCAACCTATACGCGTCGACCACAAAGCGGGTAACCCTGAGGCACTGCACTATCAGGTCACGGCGCCAACAGCGTGTCGGTTATGTTTGCCTGATCGTCCTCGCAGGGACGTAGCTCTGGTCGACGTGTAAGCCAGCTCTGCAGCGAGCCGGCATCAACCGGAATGTTGCCCAGACAGCCAACTTCGATGGCGGCCGCCGCGCTCCCCAGGTAGGCCGCGTGCATCAGGCTGCCACCGCCGGCCAGGGTCAGAGTGGCTGCCGCCAGCAACGCGTCGCCGCAGCCCAGGCGGTCTACCGGGTAGTCCGTGAACGGCGGCAAGTGCTCGCTAAGCAGGCGGTCGGTCCATCCCGGCTCCGAGCAGTCCTGCGACCGCCGGTCAAACACCACCAATCCGCGTTTGCCCAGGGTCACGAACAGGTGCCGGGCTTGAGTCTCGTGCATCAGGTAGTAGGAGACCGTGGAGAGGCCCTCGTCGAAATTGTGCAGCGTCGAGCGAAGTTCGCGTTCGGTCGGCGTAAGCAGATCGACATCGGCGAACTGCAGCAGATTGGTCCGCGTGCCGCTCACGCCGGCAGTCAGGATTCTGACCCGCTCGCGAAGCTTGGGCAGTACCTTGGCCATCAGACCGCCGGTGATCATGCCGTACCCGAAGTCGCAGAAGATGACCGCGTCGGCCAGGTCGGCCTGCTGCTCCAGTATCAGCGCCGCCTTCTGCTCCGCCAGAGAATCCAGCGGTACGTGGTCCGCGGCATCCACCTTGAGCAGCTTGGTGTCCTCGACGAGATACCTCGATTTCTCGACCAGACGCTGCCGGGCCGGCATCAGGTGGCTGTCGATACCCTCGTCGGCCAGCGTGCGCCCAACTTCGTCGGAGGCAGTATCCTTCCCGACGGCGCTCAACAGGAACGCCCGGCCACCCATGGCTGAGATGTGCCGGGCCAGCATCGCCGCCCCGCCCACGTAGACCTTCTCGTCCAACCTGGCCAGCGACATCATGGGCGATTCACTGGCCACATCCACCGGATCGCAGAAGACGTAGCGATCCATGACCACGTCGCCGACCACCAGCACCCGCAGCCCCGTGAAGCGCTCCAGCACATCCTCCAGCGACTCCCGCTCGAGCTCGTGCCGCCGGCAGATCAACCTCAGCCGGTGCGACTCGAGCTCCGCCTCGCGGGGCAGCGACTCCAATAGTCGCGTCGAGCTGAAGACCACGTCGCCACTGGAGAAGATGACCCGTCCGCCGTAGCCCTCGACCACGCCCCGCTCGCGCAGGAAGGCCGGATCGCGCGACTGCTCGTACTCCGCCCCCTTGACGTAGACGTCGGGACGAACCGCCACCAGCACGCCCTCCGCGGTGGCGTGTGGATCGATGATCACGAAGTCGACGAACTCCAGGGCAGCCAGGTTCTCAGCCCGGAGCTCCTGGGGAATGTAGGGCCTTTGGGCACCTTTGGAGATGTCGGAATCACCGGTTAGCGAAACTACCAGCACATCACCCTGGCGACGGGCGAACTGCAGGTAGCGAATGTGCCCGGGGTGGACAATGTCGAAACAGCCGTGACATTGCACTACCGTCTGGGACTTGGTTCGCGCTTCTGACAGCCGGGACAACAACTCCGGCAGCTCGACGATCTTGCGGTGGATATCAGTCGGCATGACTCCCCCTGCCGTATTCCCGGCAGGCCTGCGCACGCATCTGGGACGACTAACCTCCTCTATTATCGGCACTTGGATCACCCGGACTGAGGCGAAAGGCGGCGCCCAGCGTTGATCTTCGCCCGTTTTCGCCTATCATGGCCCGCTTCAATCGTGTCCTCCGCGTGGGGAGCTTGCCGCTGCGCTCGGGATCAGGCGCGGTCAGTACGGGCGAGCGCGAGATCCCGACGGCGGGATAGCCTCACGCGCCCTGGGATCGACGATGCTCTGGACGTTGCAGTGGTACATCTTCCGTGAGTTGGGCAGGACCTTCCTGCTGACAGCGGTGGCGTTGACGGTCATCCTGGGGATGGGCGGCGGCGTGCTGAAC
>JANQGB010001165.1 GCA_028277545.1 Phycisphaerae bacterium
ATGCGGCCAACCCACGGATCAAGCTGACGGCCTGTGCCAGCGTGAAGCACGCCATTCGCACCGAACCCGCACTCGGCCAGTCGGAGAAGCTGGCCTTTGAGCGAAGCGCTGGTGACCCCGAGCAGCAGACGGCGACCATCCGCCTGCTGCGTGGCGAGGGCAAGCCGCTCCGGCCGGCAGTCCGGGAGCTCGGCTTCTCGAAATGGGATGCGTCCGCAAGGGCGTTCTACCTCGAGCCATCACCAAACCTGACGGCGGACATTGAGGAGGTCGAGGCCGGCCAGCGATATGACTTGACCATAACCGCCCGACCACCCTGGCCTGCCAGGCCGACGCACGGAGAGATTGTGCTTGCCACCGGCGCGCCGCAGCAGCCGGAATTCTCTCTGCGATTCCGACTGGATGGCTCGGCACGGCTGCGGGCGGAGCCTGCGACCTTTGACTACAAGGAGCTGCGCTCACCGGCCGGCAGCCGCGTCGACCTGGTCTGGTCCGGCCACCGGCCACCCGGGCGGGTCGTGCGAGCCGAGGCCAACGATCCCTCGCTGATCGTCGAGCTCCTCGAAACCGCTGATGGACAGACCGTGCTCGTCAAGTCACCCGAGCTCTATTCGCCACCGGGACGCCTGCCGCGCATAACGGTCTACACTGGCGACGATGCCATACCGGAGCTGCGCATCAACGTAGCAAGTTCGCGAGCCTCGAAGTAGGCTCTGACTGTTGTTGCTGAACGCGCCGCATCGCCGAGCGGACCGTGCTTGTGCTGTACGTAGCTTGGATGGCGTATTCTACGCGAACGAGAATAAACCGTTCTGCACCCTGGAGGCGGATGCATGGAGCGTTTTGGCAAACAGCTACTTCTGCTCGCTCTGATGAGCCCGGCTGCCGTCATGGTTCTCGCATGGGGACTGAGCTTCACCGATAGCGTCCTGGAAGTGTACGACTCGAAGCGGGGCGAGATGTGGATGCTCTATCGAGGTGCGGTCCATGTTCATCAGCAGTTCTCCAGCGATGAGCCAATGACCGGACGGTACGCACTTGGTGTTGTCTTTGAAGACAAGCCCTTCGGTGCTGAGTATCGCCTGTCTCTGTGGTATCCCACGCTGCCAGCGCTGGCGCTGGCCCTGGCACCACCGGCACGGCTCGCGGTCCTGGCCCGGCGAAGTCGGTCAAGACGACGTCGCGGCCTGTGCCCGGCCTGCGGGTACAATCTGACGGGCGTGCCCGAGTCGCGGTGCCCGGAATGTGGTCACTACACGTGACTAGAAACAAAACAGTCGGCTCGTCGATTCTGGCTGCATGGCTCATAGCAACTCTTCTCATTGAGCTGATGCAGGGGCGCATCACTCCGCCAGGTGGGCTTACGAATCTCGACTACTTGCTGATCATTCTGCTACCGCTCGGTTCTCTCCTTGCCGGTAAGTACTGGCAATACAAACCACTCCATTTCGCCTACGGAAGCTTCGGTGCTTTGATCTTCCTGATCGGCTATACCTCAGGTGGTCGATTCGCTCTTTCTCTTTGGATGCCCGCTGACAGGAACCTGTGGACGATTACGCTCGGGTGGTGTGCATTCAGCGTTGTCATGGGCATGGTCTGTCGGTCGGCTGCGTCTATCTGGCGTGGTGGGACACGACGGGAAGGAACGTGCGGCGTGTGCGGCTACAACCTCACCGGCAATGTCAGCGGCGTCTGCCCGGAGTGCGGTACGAAAGTGGAGCGGGCATGATTCGCAGACTCATCATCATCGTCCTAGTCTCGGCATGCGTGCTAACCGCCGGCA
>JANQGB010001169.1 GCA_028277545.1 Phycisphaerae bacterium
GTGGTCGCCCCGCTGGCGCTGCGGGGCGACCCGCAGCCACCGGCCGCTACGCAAAGCAAGACGAAGCTAAGGGCGGGCACGATTAGACGTAAGATATTACGTATAAGGTGTTTAGGCCAGACTCCCGACGTCGGTCGCGTCGCTGGGTCTGGATCGGTTGGAAGCTGGATTGGGACGTAGCGCGGTACGCCGCCCTGGGGGCAAGCCAGTCGCTGCGGAAGCTGCATTACATACTCTCTAAAATTCCGAAATTACCCACCTTTACACCATCCAATGCGATTCGCACCGAAGCAAGCGGACTTTGGGTGACCAGTGGCTAGGCGTACAGTGAATGCCCTAGGGAGTGCGCGGCGAAGGATCGGTGTGAGTGATTAGGTGGCACCATGGCCCCGCTGGGGTGAGTGCGGCAGGCGATCCCAAGCGTCCGTGGGCCATATCCTCGGACGCGAGGGCGCGTTTCGGATGATCAATCGATAGTGTGATGCCGGTCTTGGACAGCTATGGCATGAACTGACGTCCTGGGCCGAGTTGGAAAAGATTGACACTCCTCAGCAGGCGCGGGCTGTTCAGCAGTCTACTGGTGCTGCGACAGGATTCATTATGTGTAACTCTGCCGTGACTCTGGTGAACAGATTGCTGCAACTGGTGCCTGAGCTGAGCCATGTGTATGACGCACACATCGATGACAACGATGAACTCCTGCCACACGTCTTCTTCGGCGATGTGACCCGGTTTGTCGTTCAGCAGGTTGGCTCTGGAGCTGGCGAGCCTCCGGCACAGCTTATTGTCCTTCTTGACTGCCTTGAACACTCGATGGCATGTGGAAACGAAGACGTGCAGAAGCTGATCTCGGTGTCGTTCCTGGAGGATCTGGTCGACTACGTCGATGTCGTTGCTCTCCTGCAGGGGCTGCTCGGTCCAGCCCTCTCGAGAGAGCTAGGCAGGCATGCAGGCTGGTGATCGAACTGAACTGTCAAGCGGCGCGTAAAGACACACCTTGGAGCGCCGAGCGCGCACCGATAACGGTAGCGCTGCGATCAGCGAGTGGTCCGCCGCGCGGCGCACCAGTATGGACAAGGCAGCGTCGTTCATGTCGGAGGATGATGAAGCAGGACAGTAGATCGACGCGTATCGGAGCCAGACTGGCACGTAGCCAAGGGTACGAAGCCCATCGACGGCCAGGTCGTGTAGACTGGTTCGAACAGGTTCAAAGTGGTTCGGGACACTCCACCATGACAGACTTAACCGCAGCCGACGTGGCTCTGTTGGCATCCGTCTTGAATCTACTGCCACATCAGCCGAATCTGATGCCTCGACACGACTGCGTGTCGGGCGGCGTGTTCTGGCCGGATGAATTGCCGATAGATCGGCCGCCGAGTGACTGGTGGGCGGTCCGGCCGTTGCTACACCACCGCACTTACTCTCTGATTCTTGGCCGATCATCGGAGTACGCCGATCTGTGGGAGGTAGGGCTTCAGAGTTTTCCGAGTTGGCCGGGCTTTCGAGCGGAGCGATGTGAGCCCGACGAGGAGCTACGTCGGTTAGTAGGACAGCTGGTTTCCCGGTGAGGAATGACAAAGCGCCGGCAGTCGCCGGTACACCTGGTCACGCTCACCGACGATGCCCAGACGCTCAGCCGAGCCAGGAGGACGACCCGGCCGAAGACGTCGCCACCGAGCAGCCCCCGATCACGAGGCCGACGGAGGCAAAGACGGTTGCTGACTGGAGCAGCACGTCCACCGGCTGTAGTCGCTTGATACTGGACGGCGACTCGGACGGCCAACTCGGAGCAAGCCGGCCGGGATGCGGTTGCGCCAGGGCTTAACCGACACAAAGGTGCCTGCCGCGGGGCTGGGCAGCTCGCGTCTACGACCGGCCCAGGTATTGACATGGGGGGAGCGCTGGTCTTGAATGTCTTGCCAGGAAAGGCCTTGCGCGGTTCGCGCGACCTTCCGGGGCGTAGCTCAGCCTGGCAGAGCGCCTGCTTTGGGAGCAGGAGGTCGCTGGTTCAAATCCAGTCGCCCCGATATTCCGCAAAAGATGTGGTTGTGTCTGACCGAGGGCCACATCGTCCAGCCGATACCAGTAGGCGGTCCCTGCACGCTCAACAGGATCGACCTCAACCCGCTGAAGCAGAAGCCGCAGGAACTCACGCTGCTCTGCCAGTGTTCCTTTGGCGAACAACCGCTCGAATCGATTCAATCTCTGGTCTAGTGTTCGGATGATTTCGTCCGCGTCAACAACGGACACGCGGCTGCGCAGTAGCTCAGATTCCAGCGCGTGTGCCCGCTCCTCAAGTTGTTCGAGCTTCCTCCGGATCTCCGTCAAGGACTGATCCAGGAGTTGTACGTTCTCCGGCGACACGTGCCGGGCCAGCAGTGTAGCCCGGTCTTTCTCGGCCTGAATCTCGTCGTTGACAGCTTGCAGCTTCTCCGGCAAGCCGTGAGCTTTAGAGTTGACCAGACGCTGGATTTCCTCCTGAAGCTGATCACGAAAGTGCTCGTCCGCGAGCAGTTGAACTCGTCGGCTTAGTGAAGTGACCACTGCCTGCTCCAGCGTGTCCTTGGAGATGGCTGCGCTGGGACAAACGCTCGGGCCGCTTCGTACATACCCACCGCAGACGTAAGAGTATGTCGTGATCCGGGACCGGTTCTTCTTGCGCCCCGAGACTGCTTTGCGCCCATGGATTCGCGAAGAACAACGAGTACAAACCAGAAGCCCGCTGAGCAAGTAAGGTGATACGGCCCCTCGGCCAGTCGCACGGTTCACACGACGATTTCGCCCCATGAGTTTCTGGACGCGACTGAACAACTCTCGATCAACTAGCGCCTGGTGGGTATCCGAATGGACTATCCAGTCGTCACGGTCGTTCAGCTCGACCTTCTTCATCGCTTGTCGAGGCACCGCTCGACCATCGGAGATCCGGTGGAACTTGCCCTCGGTCCGACGGTTCCATACCGAGTCCCCGACATAGGCACGGTTGGCCAGGATGTTCCGCACCGAGGACTGGGTCCACAGCCGCCCAGCCATGCGAGCCCACCGGCCTCGCCGAGGGGCGGGGACACCCTGTTCGTTCAGCGTGCGGGCGATCTTCTTGAAGCCGAAGTCGCGTTGAACATATGAGGTGAAGATCTCCCCAACGACGCGCACCTCCTCCTCGTCGCCGGGAGTCAGTCTGGCCCGGTCTCGCTTGGAACGGACCAGGCGCTCCCCTGCCGGGATGACGCGTTCAACGGAACCGTCGGTTCGATAGACGTGACGATCACCGGAGGCCGCGTAGCGTACGCGGTGCAAGGGGCTGCCCGCAGCATCGTAGTACATCAGGTCGTACCCGTACGGCGGCACGCCGCCCATCCACCAGCCGCCCTCGACGACAGAGAGGAGCCCACGGACTGTGACCTTGGAGAGATCCTGCGACTCCCGGCGGGCGTTCCACTGCAGGACGGGCAGCAGGAGGGCATCGCTGTCCGTACCGGACAAGCGCTCGGTGGCGTAGACGACCTCGACGCCGTGTTGGCGCAGCTGATGGCGATAGTAGCCAGCCTCATCGCCATCGATTCGGCCGAAGCGTTTCACATCGTAGACCAGGATGCAATCGAAAGTACGGACTTGACTCTGAGCTTGGTTGATCATCCGTTGGAAGGCCGGCCGATCCCGAGCCGTCGTTCCCGATATGGCATCGTCTACGAACTCATCGACGATGATTAGATCGTTCTGGTCAGCGTAGGCTGCCAAGTGTCGTCTCTGGTCCTGGATCGATTGTTCCTGTCGATCCGTTGCCCGCCTCAGGTAGGTAACCGCCCGCTTCATGATTTGGCCTCCGGCAATTCGATAACCCGATCCTACCGCGGCGGGCGCGATCGCGCAATCGCTTTCTTCGAGGTGCCGTCGTTGCCGTTTGATGGGCGGTGCAGGACCGGCTCGTGTGGCAGGTCCTGGATGACGGACGGCCCTGATTCGTCTCCGCCCTCATCGCGTAGGATCCACAGGGCCAGAATCCGGACCAGGTCCAGCCTGCGTCGTTGCGTTCCCTCGGCATCCACGCATTCCTGCTCGTCCAGCCGGAGCGGCGCGTCGGTGGGCGATGTTGTCGAGTGGCGCTTGGGCATTGCCATGGGAACGCTGCAAAGAACAAGAGAGGCCGGCCCCGTCGGGGAGGAGATGGGTCAGGTGCGGGTCTCGACGGCGGGAACGGGGCGCGGCCTCCTCAATGAGCGGTCAACCGTAAAGAGATTAGCTTTGGGCGCGTCTCCCTACGAGCACGTGGAGGTCTTGCCGGCCAGTTGCGTGTAGTGGGTCACCAGCGTGCGGCTGTCGCGGATGAAGCGGTACCGGGTCTGCCCTTCGATGACCGAGGCGACCTGGCGCAGGAGCTTCTCGTTGACTGCCGAAGGCTCAGGGCCGATGCCGATCACGTCGATGACCACCCCACGATTCTTGAGGTCCTCCGCCGTCTTCAGCGGGCGACCGCCATGACCGTCGGTCAGCAACACCAGGCGACGAACCAGGCCGTGGGCGGCCCAGTTGAAGTGGTCCCGCGCGGCGATCAAGGCACTGTTGATATCCGTTCCGCCACCGGGCGTCAGGCCTTGCAGGATCTGCAGGATCGGTGCCTTGTTCTCTCCGACCTGACAGGGCCGGAGAAGTACCTCGGCCGTGTTGGTGAAGGCGATGATGCCGATCCGGTCCAGCGGGTCGATCCGATGCTTGTTGGCCACCAGGTTGACCGAAGCCCGAATCGCGGCTTGGATCTTGGCTGTGCCGGAATCGAAGTCTTCGGCCATGCTACCTGAGCGGTCGTTCGTCAAGTACAACTCCTCACGCTGATCGCCGGCGACGTGCGGAACGATGGCTGCAGCCGGCGCGGCCCTTGTGGACTGAAGGGCGGTGCGTACCCGATCCACGATCGCCTGGGTGTCCACCCCGAGGCCGGTGCGCAGGGCCCGGGTGATCGGGTTCATTACTACGGTTCGTCCGCCTACCGAGGTGGCGGCCAACGAAGCGCCGCAGTCGGCACAGAACCGGGCGGTCGCGTCGTGCTTGGTGCGGCACTGTGGGCAGGTCTGGGTCATGGGAGGGATCTCCTTCCTTCAGGCGGTGCTATAGACAGCGCGGTTGCCGGCAAGCACCAGTTCGTCGCCGGGCCGCAGAGGTGTGGGTTGATCGACGGCGATGTCGCCGACGTAGGTTTTGTTGGAGCTACCGGCGTCCGCAACGTGGACGGTCCCGTTCAGACAGGCCACGTGCAGGTGCCGGCGGGAAATGTGTTGGTCTCGGGGATTCAGGATGTCGCGGCCTACCTCGTAGATGCCCTGGGGGATCAGGAACTTGGCTCCGGCCAGCGCCCCAGCCCGGAACTCCAGCTGGTGGCCGGTGGCGGCGAACTGCCGACGACAGACCGGGCAGACCTTGGTGTCGCTGACCCCGCTCCCGCAGGCCAAGCACCGGGGCTGACTGACCAGTCCGCTGCGAAGGTCGCCTCCGCACTGCGGGCAGTAAGAGCCATCCGATCCAGAGGACTCGCCGCACCACCGGCAGAAGCGCCGGCCGGTACCGTTCGATCTCCGGAGGGCGTGAATGAGCTCTTCGGCATCAGCGAAGCGATCGTTAGGATCTTTCGCCAGGAGGCGCATGCAGGCCTCGGAAACATGCTGGCCAATGCCGGGGTCCAGCGTGTGGGGCGCGGGGGGCGTCCAGGTCTTCACACTCCGGGCGAGTTCCTCTTGGCTCGTGCCCTGTGCCGCCTGTTGGCCAGTGAGCATCTGGTAGAAGATGACGCCCAGGGCATACAGATCGATCCCGAAGTTCTGTGCCCGGCCGTCGTCGATCTGCTCCGGCGCCGCGAAGGGCAGCGTGCCCTGAAAACCGTTGCTCTGGGTGATGGTCGGCTCGCTGTGCATGCTGGCCAGTCCCCAGTCGATGAGGTGCGGCTCGCCTTGAGCATCGATCAGGATGTTGCCAGGCTTGAGGTCCCGATGAACAACGCCCTTCCCATGGGCCAGCGCTAGGACTGAGGCAATCCGGGTGACTATCCGGACCGCTTGGTCCACGGGTAGCCTGCCTCCCTGCCGATCCAGGTAGAGGCCCAGTTCGGGGCCATCGATGAACGGCAACACCATGTGGTCGGAATCGCTCTCGGCAAACACGTCGATGGGGTTGGGCACGTTGGGGTGGGCGATGTGGATCCGGCCGGCCCGGTCAAACCGGCGGCGCTCACTGGTGTAGTGCGGCTGGTCGGGCGAGGCCGCGAGGCGCCGGATGACCACGGTCTTACCGCTGGAGTGGTCAACAGCTTGGGCGACGATGGCCTGGCCGCCCTCGGCGAGCAGGTCAACGATTTCGTAGCGACCGTTGCGGAGGCGTTCGCCGATGTTCATCAGCATCGACATGGTTAAACTCCGATCGACGCGCCTTAGCGCTCGCTCTTTTCCAATCGAAGTACGGTGGCCCCGATCAGCAGCTCGTCGCCGGGTTCCACAACGATCGAACGCCGGATGCGTAGGAGCGTTCCATTCGAGCTGCCCAGGTCCTCCACCCAGACCAGGCCGTCGTCCAGGTGCAGACGAGCGTGCTTCCGGGAGACGTAGCCGTCGCCCGCCAGGACCAGGTCGCAGCCGTCGTCGCAGCCGATGACCAGCGAGTCGCTCAACGGAGACTCCTCACCGGTCTTGTCGCGGACCACCCGAAACGGAGCATCGCCGTCGGGTCCGGTCCGTTGTCCACAACCGGGACAGAAGCTGGCGTCTTCTGGCAACTCACGACCGCAGGAGACACAGGCCAGTACCGGCTGTTGCGGAGCAGCGCCGATTCCGTGAGCCGTACGGTCAGAACGCGAAGCGGTTTCATTGGACTCGACCGCCGCAGATGGCACGTCAGGACCAGGCGTGCCAACCGGCGCCGCCGGTTCACCGACTGCGGACGACGGCTCTGGATGCTGCTGCCGTCGACACTGGGAACAGACATGCTGGTCTCGGCAACCTTCAGCACGCGAGGCTGGTACAGGGTTTTGCGTTGACATACGTGCTCTCCATGAATTGGGTGATCAGGGTTTGGGCCGCGTGGAGCGGGTAGTCTGCGGTAATCGTCCGGGTGATCTCAGGAGTCGTCGCAGGCCAGTCGCCGCACCGAGCGCACAGGACAGTAATATTGTCCGTGGTGCCGGCTTCGAGGGCCGCCCGCACGAGACGGTTGGGGATCTGGCGGAAGGCTGTCGGTGTTCGGGAACCAGCGAGAATGACCCGTTCAATCTCGTCATCGGCCAGCACATCAGTCAGCCCATCGGTGCATAGCAGGACGATGTCGCCCCCAGAGACGGGCGCAGTCGCCACCTCCGGCTCGAATCTGTCCGCTTGGCCCAAGTACCTCGTGATGGTGTGGGCTTCGGGATGATCCGAGGCCTCCTCGGGGCAGAGAAGACCGGTATCCAGTAGTTCCTGCCGGCGGCTGTGGTCTCGAGTGAGGCGGCGAAGTTCATGGTCCTGAAGAAGATAGCAGCGGGAATCGCCGACCCAGCCGACGATGATCTCGTGGCCCTGCAGGACGGCGCAGACCGCCGTGGTAGCCATTCCAACCAACTCCGCCTCTGCCTCGATCTGAGTGAGTAGTAATCGGTTGGCGTCCACCAGGGTCGAGCGGACGAGCTCGGGCAGTTGGGATGTGCAGGCCAACGAGTCAGTGGTCAGGGCGGCGGTCAGGGCGGTAATGAAGTGGCTCGCGCCCAGGAGACTCGCGATCTCACCGTAAGCTGCCCCACCGACTCCGTCGGTGACGGCCAGCAGGTCGGCGAATGTCCCGTCGCCCCGCTGGACGCTGGACGCTAGGGCGTAGTCCTCGAGGTTCTCACGCGGGCCGGGATGGGTGGCCAGAACGATCATCAGGAATCCCTCCGGTCGTTGTGCAGCAGCAGGCGGATCAGGGCGACCAAGGTGACGGCCAACAAGCCGAAGGCCATCAGGCCCTTGAGCTGCTGGTCCGGAGTATGCCCGGGACCTATGTCGCCAAGCGTGGACAGGAAGGCGGCGATCTCGGTTGACATTAGCAGGGCGATCCACAGAGCCACCAGGACGAGCCCCAAGGCAACCACGTTTGACCAACGGATTCTCACGGGACCTACTCCTCCCATCCGTACCGCTCGGCGTCATCAAGCGTGCGCCCAGTGATTTCGGACTTGTTGTTCGGACTGACATTCCGGGCGGTCATCAAACGACATCTTTGCGTAAGTCGTTGTCGCGCAAGGCCCAGTGGCAGACACCAAACCTCGCTAATCGTGGAGCCATCCCCAGAGGGCAGACCCTGAAGTTTGCGTTCGACTGCGTTGGCTGTCCGCTGGTCGGGGACCACGATGACCAGCAACGTGACACGCAGGGCGTTGGCCTTATGAAGATCACGGGCCACGCGGTCGGCCGAGAGTTCGGCCTCGATCACCGTCCGGTCGCCATCTCGTTCCGCAAAAAGATCCACATACCCTGCCCC
>JANQGB010001170.1 GCA_028277545.1 Phycisphaerae bacterium
CCAGCGGAATGCCCTTGCCGGTGATGACGATACCGATCTGGCCGGTCGCCAGGAACTCGGTGCTGACGCCCCGGGCCCGTGCTCCCTCGGCCAGCTCCAGACCGGCCGTCATCTTGCCGGTTGCCATGTCTGTACCGATCATGAGCAGCCGCCGATTCCCGAACAGCCGCGCTTCACCTGTTGCGATGCCGAGATTCTTGGGTTCCTGGCGGATGTCCCAGATCCATTGGCCGTTGCTGACGTTCGGATAGCGTGGTGCGAGGCGCGTGTGGAGACCGTTTACAACTGACATGCCGAGTTCCACGGCCGTGTCGATCTCGGGCATCCAGGCGTCTGGGAGCAGGCCGCCCGAGGGCGCGATTCCCAAGATGAGCGCTTCCGCACCAAGTTCGCTGGCAGCGCGTACGTCTGCCACCACGGGGCAGTCCCGCGGCAGATCGAGTACGTCAGTGACGCGTTTGCCGTCGTGTCGCGAGTCGATAACGCAGGTGACCGGATTCTGCGAATACCGCAGCACGCCGTAGCCCATCTTGCCCTGGGGTTCGCCCAGGTGGTCTTCCATGAAGATCGCCAGTGGTTGTTCTGCTCTAAGCATCGTCGAATCCTGCCCCATGCCCGGGCGCTTCCCGGGGTATGACCACGCCCTCCACGAGTGACGACCCGCTCGTCGGATCGTCCGCGAGGTTCAGATGTGAATCCAAGTCAATGTAGTCGATCAGTGCACCGATCGAAGCGCCTGCGGAGATCGCAACATGCGATTCTCCCATGCAGCCGATCATCGTCTTCAGTCCGTGCGCACGAGCCGCAGCCACGATGCGCAACGCTTCCGTAATTCCGCCGCACTTCATCAGCTTCAGGTTGACGCCGTCCACCTTGCCCGCGAGACCGGGGACGTCGCTGGCGAAGTGGCACGATTCGTCCACAAAGATCGGCAGCGGACGGTTCTCGAAGAGCTCAGGAAGCTGGTCTTCGGTTCCGCGCGGCAGCGGTTGCTCTACGTAGCCCACGCCGCGCTCGGCAAGCCAGCGATTCATCTCCAGCGCTCCGGCCAGGTCCCAGCCGCCGTTGGCATCAACGCGCATGGGGACACCGAACGGCTCGGCCGCCTCCTTCACGGCGAGGAAGTTGGCCTTGTCGGACTCGATGCCTTTGGGGGAGCCGAGCTTGATCTTGAGGGATCGGGCGCCAGTACGGCTGAGAATCTCCGGCACACGCTCGCGCACCACCTCCGGGCTGCCGATGCCGATCGTGACCGAGGTCGCCACCGTCGGCTTCCCTAGCCCGAGAACGCGATACAGCGGTTGCCCGCAGACTTTGCCCAGATGGTCCCAGAGCGCCATATCCAGGGCAGCCAGGGCACGGGGCCCCACGCCCATGTCTCTGCCTCGTTGCCAGATGTCATGGATGGAACAGCCGGCGAGCCCCGATTCGGCCAGCCGCGTCAGATCCGCCTCGCCGCTGGCCGCCGTTTCGCCCGCTTCGGTGGTGGCTGCCGCCAGCTCGCCCACGCCGGTCACGCCTTCCGCGGTGACGAAGACGAAGAGATTCTCCGACCCGGTGATCACGCCACGGCTGATCTCGAGAGGATGCCGTTTGGTCAGATAGACACGCCGAAACCCGAGTTCCATCACGTACCTCGTCCGTCTGCATTGCTGCTCTCGGCCGTTTGCTCCCGGTCCCGGCTCGCGAGTACGCTCGCCC
>JANQGB010001249.1 GCA_028277545.1 Phycisphaerae bacterium
GACGGGGCGGCGGCGCTTGGCCACGAGTGAAGCGCAGCGCAACTCGTGGATCCGGCTTGTCTCCCATTCCGGCGGAGCCCCGACGGGGCGGAGGAGAACAAGCCCCGCGCAGTCGCCGCAGTCTTGGCTTCCCGCCCATGTAGAGACCACCGATCTCCGAGCGGATCAAGCCACTTGCACCCCGCAGCACACATTAGTCGTGTTTAAGGCTGGACAGTGCCAGCGTAGCGGTCACTGGTATAGTGACCGTTGTCGTGTGCGCGGCAGTAGTGTCTGCTGCGCTGGCCAGGCGACTTACGTCGTCCGACTTTGCGAAAGGACTCAGCTCTATGGTAGCCCGTCGTCGCCCCCTGGTGATCCTGTCCTGCGGTGCCCTGGCCCTGCTCGGACCGCAGGCCGCGGACCGGTCAGCGGCTCAAGTGGTTCCTGCGGAGTCAGCCAAGCCGCCACTGAGCGCTGCGCAATGGCGCGAGGATCTCGACTTCCTTACTCGCAAGATCGAGCAGATCCACCCTAACCCGTTCTACCGCCGGTCGCGCCAGGGCTTCCTGGCCGACGCCGAGAAGCTCCGCAAGTCCATACCCGAGCTGCCGCCCGACAGAATCATCATCGAGATGATGCGTCTGGTGGCCTCACTCCGGGATGGGCACACCAGCCTCTCTCCAGACGGGGCGCACGGGTTCGGATCCTGTTTTGCGGTGCGGTTCTACCAGTTCACCGACGGACTGTTCATCACCGCCATTGACCGCCGGCATGCCGAGTTGGCAGGCGCTGAGGTCCGGAAGATCGGCAAGCTCGACGCCGCTCGGGCGCTCGAGTTGGCCTCCTCCGCCCGCAGCAGTGACAACGACGTCGGCCGGACAGGCGAGGTCTTCCTGCTCTCCAGCCCGCCGGCCATGGTCGCCCTTGGGATCATTGAGAGTCCGGACGCCTTGCCACTCAACGTGCGCCTGCCGGACGGCCAGGAGCGCAGCATCAACCTGTACCGGACAGACGCGCCAGGCGACTCCGACTGGGAAACGCGGGGCGAGATGTTCGGACCGGCCTCTGAAACGATCGACTACGTGACAGCCTTCGGCGGGCGCAGTCCGCACGACTATGACGATGGTGACTCCAGGCACCCGTTGCATCTTCGTTGCCGGAAGGCCTACTGGTTCGAGTACCTCACCGAAAGCAAGACGCTCTATATGCAGTTCAACTCGGTGCTACAACGGCGCGACGAGCGCTTCGAAGCATTCAACGACCGGTTGTGGAAGTTCGTCGACGACAACGACGTACAACGCTTCATCCTCGACGTCCGGTACAACAGTGGCGGAAATGGAAAGATGCTGCTTCCGTTCGTCCACGGCTTCATCAGGCACGACAGCATCAACCAGCAGGGCAGGCTCTTCACGCTGGTCGGTCGCAAGACGTTCAGCGCCGCCGTCATTCTCCTGCATCACATGGCACAGCACACGAACACCCTGTTTGTCGGTGAGCCGGCCGGAGCGCCGTACAATTTCTCCGCAGACTCCACCGGGGTCACACTGCCCCACAGCGGTCTGCGGGCCTACATTTCGACTCTCTTCTGGCAGTTCGGCCGATCAGACGATCTGCGCCAAATCGTGCCGGTCGACATCCCGGCCCAGTTCCGATCGTCAGACTACTTCAGCGGGCGCGATCCCGCGGTCGAAGCCGCCTGCGCTGACCCGCCCTGGGTGAGCATTACCGAAGCACTTGGGACGAACGGTGGGGATCAGGCCGGCCAGCTTTACTCCGCCCGCCAAGCGCGGTTCGGCCACCTCGACTGGTGGGTTCCGTTTGAGGAAGGCGAGATGAACGAGGTCGGCTATTCGCTGCTGGCCCAACACCGGGTTGCGGATGCCATCGCCGCGTTCGAACTCAACACGCAGGAGTACGCCGAGTCATGGAACACCTGGGATAGCCTGGGCGAGGCCTACCTCCGGGCACAGCGATTGCGCAATGCCCGCGACGCATACACGCGCGCCCTGCAACTCGATCCGGACAACAGGAACAATCAGAACCAGATAAGGATCCTCAGCCGACTCAACCGCGTCGGGAACCGCTAGGCCAACCTTGTGTTTCAGGCGGCCGATCTGTTACTCTCGGGCCGCGGGACCGGCTGACGACAAACGTCCCGGCCATGCGTCCGCATTAACCGGATTGACCCCGATATGTCAGTGGAGGCATACATCACCACCAGCGTCGAGTTTGACGGCGAGGCGGTTGAGTCTCCGTTCCTGATCACCCTCCATGACCCGGACGGCCCGGCGCCATCCGGCTGTCTCACCGCGCCAACTGCCATTACCGCCGGACGAGCCGGACGCCTGAAATTCGAGGGCAGCCGGGACGGCAAGCTCTGGTCTCTTGTCTGCCCGCAAATCACCGTGACCCACACATCGGCCGTCGGCTGCGAGTTCAGCGTCGCTGCGCCGCCGACCCGCACCCAACTCGCGGACCCGGCCAGCGCCGACTGAGCCACCAGACCGCTCGCGACGCTCCACTTGCGCCCGCGGCCGCCGAGCTGCCCGGACAGACCTGGCCCGGGCTTGCAAACCGCTCCCGGCACCAGGATAATCGCGGTCTAGATAGACTGGGGCGGACCGAAGTTCCGCCCCCCGCTGAACTGTCTCGACGCTGGCGCGCTGCGAGGCGGCTCGGGTCGGCCCCGGCTAGGCCGCCCCGCTCCAGGAATGTGATGG
>JANQGB010001293.1 GCA_028277545.1 Phycisphaerae bacterium
TGTCGAGCCTGAGCTTCTGTTTGCTGGCGTGGTACGGCTGCTGGGCCTGGACCAGCAGATCAAGAAGACGCCGCGCTCTCGCGTGGCTCGCGAGTTACGGGATGCCGGTGAGGCCCTGAATCGGGCGGTTCACGCCCGGACCGGCGGAGTCATCGACTTGTGGACCGCACTGCCGCTGGTTCTGGTTGTGTTGGGCGTACGCAACCTGGCGTCTCGACATAGCCAGATGGGATGGCCGTTGCTGTGGTGGGCCTACCTGGCACTCTTTCCGCCGGCACCGAACGAAGGCTGATGCGTCAGGCTGTCGCCATGCAACTACGGGCTTGGATGCTGCGACCGACGGTCGTTCATCGTCTGCCGGGCAGACTGCGGCTGCGGGTGCCGGCCCTCCAACGGCTCGATCGCGCCCAACAGGACCTGGCGCTACTTTGGCGGGACTTGCTGGCCGGCACGCCGGGATTCGAGGCAGTGGAGATCAACCTGGTAACAGGAAGCGCGTTGATCCGGTACGACACGACTGTGCTTAGGGAAGAAGAAGCGGTAGCGCTGCTCCGGTCGGTCAACCGGTTCGTGCTGCAGCACTGGGAGCGACTGGCTGAGACTCCGGCGGAGGAGCTGCCCAAGGTCCTGCAACGGCTGATGAGTGTGGCCCGTGAGGCGATCCGCCAGAAACCGACCTTGGATGACGCCGTAGAGATACCAGAAGATGTTTGGTCCTAAGCAAAACAAGTCGAGCGCCTGCCGAGTCGTTTCTGAGCTGCCGGGCCGCCTGCGAATTCACTGTCCAGGCCTCAGGCATCTGTCCGACGAAGCGGAGACTATTCGCGATCATCTCCTGGCCCTGCCTGCGGTTGGGTCTGCCCAGGTAAGCACCATCACGGACAATGTGCTGGTCAAGTACGACGCGGCGCAGGCGAACAGCCAGAGCATCCTCGATGCCGTGCAATCCGCGGTCAGCGCCCACTCGCTGGTGATCTTCAAGGCCCAGAGGAAGCTCGAGGCGGAGTCAACCGTCCAGGAGCGGCGCCTGGAGGAGGAGTCCATCGGCGAAATCCTGACCAGGGTGACCGCCACGGGTTTGACTCTGGCCTTTGGGACAATGCTGGAGGGTAAAGCGCCGACCAGCCTGCTTGGCCGGCTCACTACCATCCCCGCGATCACCAGTCTCTCGCTCGCCTGGCCGATTCTGCGCAGCGGCTGGCGTTCGCTCAAGCGAAGCGGTCGCCCGAATGCCGATACCCTGAGTTCGGCCGCCATCCTGTCCAGCCTGTTGACCGGACGGGACCGCTCCGCGCTGACTATCATCGGCTTGGCGGACCTCGCAGAGTTGCTGACTGCCTATACCATGAACCGCACGCGCCGGGCCATTCGCGACATGCTGGCCCTCGGTGAGACCCATGTCTGGCGGCTCGAGCCCGATGGTCGCCAGGTACGTATCCCCATAGACGAGGTCAAAGTCTCGGACCGTATCGTGGTCAAGACCGGAGAGAAGATCAGCGTCGATGGTGACGTGGTGGAAGGTGAAGCGGCGGTCGACCAGGCCTCTATCACGGGCGAGTTCATGCCCATGCGTAAGCAGGTCGGTGACAAGGCCTTCGCCGGAACGGTGGTCAAGGCGGGAAACCTCACCATCCGGGCCGAACGGGTCGGCGACCAGACCGCGGTCTCGCGCATCGTACACTTGGTCGAGGAGGCCGCCCACCGCAAGGCGACCATCCAGGCCTTCGCCGATCGGTTCTCGGCCCAGTTCATTCCCGCGAACTTCGGCCTGGCCGGGCTGGTCTACGGCGTAACCCAGAAGGCCGACCGGGCCCTCAACATGCTCATCATCGACTACTCCTGTGGCGTGCGGCTCTCCACCGCTACGGCGCTGTCCGCCGCCATCGCCACCGCGGCGCGCAACGGCATTCTGATC
>JANQGB010001389.1 GCA_028277545.1 Phycisphaerae bacterium
TGAGCCGGGGCGACGGACAAGTAAGCCCTCAGCAGCGCGGAACACTGATGCATCGCGTTCTGGAGAATATCGACCTCGCCGTGCCGGTCGGCTCCGAAGTTGATCGGTTGATCGGTGCCGGAATTCTCTCGACCGAGGAGGCCGGGGCGATAGATGTGGAGGCGGTACGCTGGTTCATGGACACGCCGCTGGGGCGACGTCTGCGTGCTGCCGGCAACGCGTACCGGAGGGAGTTCAGCTTCATCTCGGCCGAGCCGGCGGAAGTATTCGATCCGGGCATCGACGCCGCTGATGACGACACGGTTCTGGTGCGCGGTATCGCCGACGGCGTGCTGTCGGGCGACAACGGCCTGGAGGTGATTGACTTCAAGACTGATGCAATCGACGCCGAGGGCGTAGCGGAACGGGTCGAACGCTACCGAATGCAGATGCAGCTCTATGCACGAGCGGTTGCCCGGATCTGGCGCCGACCGGTGCAGAGAAGCTGGCTGGTGTTTCTGACGCCCCGACGCGTCGTGGAAGTACCACAGGAGCAAGTCGCACCATGAGTTCAGCCACACCGTACGAGCGCCGCGTGCGCGAGATCGGTCGCGAGATTTTCGAGCGAGCCCACGCCGCAGAGCCAAAGTTCTGGCAGTCTGCGTTCTGGGTCGATGTCGCCACCGGCATAACCATGAAGGACGAGAACCTGAAGGTGCGGGCCTTTCGCTGGGTGGACGCCCTGCCCTCGATGAAGAACGACGCCGACGTAGCCCGGCACCTGATGGAGTACCTCGATCCGAAGCAGGTGGACCTGCCCGGGCCCGCCAAGCTGGCCCTCTCGTTCAAGAACCCCAACTCAATCTACGCCCGCACGCTGGGTAGCATCTCGGGCCGGGTGGCGTACGAAATGGCCAACCGGTTCATCACCGGCTCGACGCCCGCCCAGGCGATTAACGCGGCCGAGCGCTTGCGCCGTGACAAAATGGCGTTCACTCTCGACGTGCTGGGCGAGGCGACCATCAGCCCCACCCGGGCGGACAGCTACGCCCAGGCCTACGTTGATCTGATCGAGACGCTGGGGCCGGTTGCCCGAAAGTGGCCCGAGATTCCGCTGATTGACCGCGACGGGCGGGCGCCGATGCCGCGGGTCAACGTGTCGGTGAAGTTGACCTGCATGGATACGCATTTCGATGCTATCGATCCGGTGCGTGCCCGGCGGCGGGTTAATGCCCGGCTTCGCCCCATTCTGCGGGCGGCCCAGAAGCACGGCGCGTTTGTCAACATCGACATGGAGTCCTTCGCCGTTCGCGACCTGACCTTCGAGCTGTTCAAGACCCTGCTCAACGAGCCCGAGTTCCGCGACTGGCCTGACGTTGGGATCGTCGTGCAGGCCTACCTGCAGGACGCCGACCAGGACATGGCCAGCCTTTTGGAGTGGGTGGAGAAACGCGGCACGCCCATAGGCGTTCGACTGGTCAAAGGCGCGTACTGGGATCACGAGACCATCCTGGCGGAGCAGAACAACACGGCCATACCGGTGTGGACCAGGAAGTGGCAGTCGGACGTCTGCTACGAGCGACTCACCCGGGTCATGCTGGAGAACGTGGACAAGATTCGCCCCGCTTTCGCCAGCCACAACGTCCGTTCGCTGGCCCACGTGATAGCCTGTGCCGAGCATCAGGGCCTGGGTGTCAACGACTACGAGATACAGATGCTGCACGGCATGGGCGACCCGCTGAAGCGGGCCATCTGGAAGATGGGGCAATGCCTGCGCATCTACTGTCCATATGGCGAGCTCATTCCAGGTATGGCTTACCTGATACGGCGGCTGCTGGAGAACACGTCCAACGACTCGTTCCTGCGGCAGGGATTCTCGGAGAAGCGATCGCAGGAGCAACTACTGAAGGATCCGGCCGCCAGTCAGCCGGACAGCACGCACCCCGCCAAGCGTCACTACCAGGACACCGACGAGGAGTACGAGATGTCATCCTTCCGCAATACGCCGGCCACCTCCTTCGGCAACGCCGAGAATCGCAACCGGATGCTCGGTGCCATCAAGTACGTGCGCGGCGAGTTTGGCCGCCACTTCCCGCTGGTCATTGATGACACGAACGTGATAACGACCGAGACATTTGACTCGGTCAATCCGGCCAACCCGTCGGAGATCGTCGGGAAGATAGCTTCGGCGACCGCCACCCACGCGGATCAGGCCGTAGCGGCCGCGACGAGAGCATTTGAAGTGTGGCGCCGCACCCCCGCCAGAGAGCGCAGCCGCAAGCTGCAAACGGTGGCTGACAAGATGGAGGCCAAGCGTCTTGAGTTGGCGGCCACCATCGTGCTGGAGGCCGGCAAGCCGTGGCG